>JBARDK010000069.1:0-8476 GCA_049795075.1 Nitrosotalea sp.
AGATTCTGCAATCAATTGTTCCAGTAGAACCTACTCCTCTTGTACCAAAAGAAGAGATTGTAACAATAGAGGCGCCAAAACCAGAGGTGGTAGCACAGGTTGAAAAGAAAGCACAACTTCCAACTCCAATAAAGATACCAGAAGAAGAAAAAATTGAAGATGATGACAAGGATTTAGATAAAATAAAAAGCGAAATAATGAAAGCTCTGTCAAAACTAGAACAAGTAGAGGTAGAATAATTGACAGTGGATGATGCCATAAAGGCATTATCGCCCCAAGCGCTAAAAATGGTGAAAAACAACTATGTCATAGGTCTTGGCAGCGGCAGGGCTGCAACTGCCATTGTTAGATTATTATCGTCATACCTGAAGAAAAATCATCTTTTTGTTAAAGCCATTCCAACATCGCTGCAGATCAAGATGGAGGCAGAAAAAGGCGGCATATCAATAATTGAGCCTGATCAGATCGATCATGTGGATTTGGTTTTTGACGGAGCTGATCAAATAGACACAAAAGGCAACATGATAAAGGGCGGAGGGGGCGCACTCCTTCGGGAAAAAATACTGATCAGTATGGCAAAAAAAGTTGTAATCATAGCTGATGAATCTAAATTTGTAAAACAACTAGACCATAGTGTACCAGTAGAGGTACACCAGTTTGCAAGAAACACGGCAACAATTCAAATTAGAAAACATGGAGGCAAGCCACGTATACGATTGTTAGAGCGTGGATATCCATATGTAACTGAAAATGGAAACATAATATTTGATTGTGAGTTTGGCACAATTTCCAATCCCAAAGAATTGGCGGCAAAAATAATAGGAATCCCCGGTATCATAGAGGTTGGAATATTTTCAAAACCAGACATGATTTACAAGGCAAAAGAAAACGGCAAGTTTGAGATATTACGTTGATACAGGCCTTTGGATGAATTTGCCATATCCTGGTTTTCCTATTACTTTGAAATCTTCAGCCACAACTGTTCCTCTAACAAGAGTTTTCACGGGCCAGCCCTTTAGGCTCCATCCATCATATACGGTATAGTCAGAGTAGCCGTTCAAGAGCTCAGGGCTAACCTTCTTTTCTGCTTTCATATCAACTAGTACAACATCAGCGTCAGAGCCTTTTTGGATTATTCCTTTCTTTGGGTACATTCCAAATATTTTTGCCGTATTCAGGCTGGTGAGATTTGATAACTGTTGCAGGGTTATTCTGCCTTTATTGACGCCTTCGCTTAGCAATATTGGCATCATTGTTCCTATTCCTGGAAATCCTGCCAAGGCATCCCAGACTGTATCCCCTCCAAGCTTCAAGCCGAGCCGATTTGCCACATGATCTGTACCTATTGTATCAACGTTGCCGCTCTGCACCTCTTGCCATATTCTTGCTGTATCATTTACTGATCTAATCGGAGGCATTACTTTTGCAAGATACCCTTGCTGTGATTCGTATGACAAGGTCAGATAATGGGGGCATGTTTCCACAAAAACTGCAGTACCGTTTTTCTTTTCCCTTGAAATTGCGTCCATTGCTGCCCGTGAACCAATGTGTACAAAGTAGAGTTTGCAGCCTGCCTTTCTTGCCATATTTGATGCAGTTGTTATCGATTTGACTTCAGACTCTACTGGCCTACTTTCTGACCATGCTCCAAGTCCATTTTTATTATTGGTCTTTGCTTCACGTATTCCACAGGAGCACATCTGGTAATCTTCGGCATGGACAAGGACTGTGCATCCAAGCAAAGATGCGTTGTTGATAACCCGCTCGACAATTTTTGTATTGACCTCTACTTTTTCCTCTACAAGTAGATTATGACCTGGCCTCATGTCCATATAGACATGACCAACCTCATCTCCCAGATTCATGTACAACTTGAATGAGGTAATTCCTTTTTTTGCGCAAAATTCCATCTCGTCAATTTGGCTTTCTTGAAGAATTGATGCATGAATTGAATAGTCGATATAGTGCGACCGCGCGCTCTCTGTAAGATGCAAGTCAAGATTTCTTTTGTATGACCCGCCCAGGCGGAGCATTCGCATCATGGTGGTGACTCCCCCGACCGCTGCAACTCGAGATTCTGTCACTGCAGCTTGCTCTATTGGAGAATAGACGCCATAGTGCACGTGTGGATCAATTACTCCAGGCAGTGCAACCAGTCCCCTTCCATCAATTTTTGTGTCACACTGGGGAGTATCATTTGTTAGGCCGACAATTTTTCCGTCATCTATTACAATATTTTTATCGACTGTACCACTTGGCAGGACAACATGTGAGTTTAGTATTATACTATCAAAAGTCATCGAGAACTTTGCCAAAATCCCAGTATTATTCTTTGAGTAAAAATGAATAAAAGCAGATGCCATTCTTGATAACAAAAGGGCCGGTAGTCTAGTGGTAGTGATGCCTCGTTCGCAACGAGGATGTCGGGGGTTCAAATCCCCCTCGGTCCACTTTATTGGGGTATGAGAGGAACATGTCCACACATACACGGTTTGGAACCCAAGAAAATTACGCGTAATAACTAACATTGTTACTTAACACAGTTCAACAATAGTTTTATTTTAAATCAAGAAATAATATATATGAAGAACAGGAAAAAAGAGTTCGAGTTTGGAGATACAAATGTACGATTCTATCATCCAATTATAGTGGGAAATTAAATATCAGAAAATTGTACCTTTTTTCTACAAACCCTAGATAGAGACACCCTAAAGGTTGCCACACAAAAAACAATATACATCCATTACAAATAGTCACAGTGATGAAAGTATTCAATGCAAAATCTGCTGCAGAAGATTACATGTCAAGTCATACCTTGGCCTTTTCCACACCAGAATTGACTCTAATGAGATTTGCATCTTGGCTTGGCGATATGGTCCCAGACCACAAGAATCCAGGACAACAGGTGCCAAGAATTATGGTTTTTGTTGAAGAGAAAGACTTTGCACCAGTTCCCATAATAGATGACGACGATTTTGTTCCAACAGGAGCTGTAAAGACCATCAATAGTGATCTATATGGAAGTGTAAATACTGAGACAGGTTCAAGTTTAAAATTCTGTTCTGAATGCGGTACAAAACTTTCGACAAATGCCAAATTTTGTACAGAATGTGGCGCAACTCAGGACTAGGTTTTCTGTTTTATTAAATTTTATTTCCGCACTTGATGCAAAACTTGGCTGTTGCTTTCACTTTGGAACCACAAGAACTGCATGTTGGTCCCACCGAAGACCCTTTTGGCAATAGAGACGGATCTGGCGGAGGCAGTACTCCAGGTGTTGAAAAAGCCGCTGCTGCAGAGATGATAGATGGCGGTTGACCAGCCCCTGGCAGTGTAGCGGCTGTCACGTGAGATGCCTGCTGGCCTCCAAAGCTCATTCCGCTTGGCATTGTGCCGCTGCTTTGTCCACCCAAGGCTTGGCCACCGGCAATTTTATCAAGTGCCTTTTTTAGCTCAAAAATTACTTTGATAGAAAGAAATTCCAGAGCAGAATATGCAACAACATAATCACCCAATTTTTGGAAAAATTCCTTTTCAGATAATTTTCCTTGTTTATACAGACCATTAGTATCAAGAAATGATTCATAGTAACCTTGAGTATCGTTGAGTAGGTTTTGCAGTTTATCAAATAATAGAGTAAGAGTATCTACTTCGCCAAATGACATGTGGACTGTTGACTCTGACCGGTATTAATTATTTTAGATTAAAAAGATGGGTGAGATTTTTGTCTCTAGGCTTTTTCAAGAGCCTTGTCTATCATGTTCTTATAAGACGACTTTGATGCGGCGCCCACCTGTTGTGCAATAATCTGACCCTTGTTGAAAAGAGCCAGTGTTGGAATGCTAAACACGTTATACTTTGATGCAAGTTCGTTGCTTTCATCAACGTTTACCTTCACAAAGCTAACCTTGCCTGCATATTCACCTGCAAGTTCCTCAACAACAGGACCTACCATTCTGCATGGGCCACACCATTCAGCCCAAAAATCTACAAACACAGGAACCTGAGAATGCATTACCTCGGTTTCCCAATTTTTTTCGTTAACAGGTTTTGTTTTATCCATACCTATCAAAAGATAATATCCCTAAATATATTGAACGATTTTTTACCAGCGGCTTCTTAAGCCGTAATAGTTTCTATCGCCATGTCTTTGTCTTCCGTCGTTCCTTCGGTCATCACCACTATGTCTTCCCTCATATTTTCTCCCTCTATTTTGACCATAACCGCCTCCTCTTCTATGGCTTACTTCTCTCTTCAAGGGATCAGGAATATTTACCACAATTCCAAGTTCTTTGTTCAGATCGCGCATGGTGACTTTGGTTTGACTTGATATTGCCTTAAAATCTCCAATGGAAGAGTACGATACCAAAGTGATGGCCCTGCCCTTTGCTCCTGCCCTTGCAGTCCTTCCTATCCTGTGGAAATAAATCAAATCATGGCTTGGCACATCAAAGTTTACTACCAATGCAACCTCTGGAACATCGATTCCTCTTGCTGCCACATCAGTTGCAACAAGAATGTCTGCCTTTCCTTTTCTAAACATGTACATAGCCTTGTCTCTCCTAAACTGCGACATGTCACCCTGAATTGATACTACATTGAATCTCTCTTTTTCAAGATCATGTGCAACTCTCCTTGTTCGTTCCTTTGTGGAACAAAAGACAATGGTTTGACCGGTGGTATTTTCTTTGATAAACTTTAAGAGGAATTCCAGTTTCTCTCTGTCCCTTATTACTAGGAAGGCCTGTTCTATTCCCTCGCCGCTGAGGTCATCTGCATCAATAAAGATTTTCTGTGGACTTCGCATGTATTTTTCTGCCAACATGAGTATTTCTGGCGGCATTGTTGCAGAGAATAATGCTGTCTGGTGGTCTTTTGGAACAAGGTCCAAAATGAATCTGATATCATCAATAAATCCCATGTCAAGCATTGTATCAGCTTCGTCGAGCACAACATACTTGACGTTTTTTAGCTTGACTGAACCGCGTTTTATGTGATCTATGAGTCTGCCGGGGGTTGCAACGACAATTTCAACTCCCCTGTCGAGTTCATTGAATTGTACATTGATGCTTTGACCACCATAGATAGTTACGTATCTAACATGGGAATTCTTGGAAAATTTTTGAATTTCTCCTGTTATCTGTACTGCAAGTTCTCTTGTTGGTGCAAGTATCAATGCCTGTATTCCACCTTTTGGAACAATACTTTGGATAATTGGTAGCGAAAATGCTGCAGTCTTTCCTGTTCCAGTATGTGCTTGCCCTATAACATCTTGGCCCGATAGTAATACAGGTATAGAAGCCGCCTGAATTGGAAATGCTTCATGAAATTGTATCTCACTTAGCGCTGTCAGTATTGGATTCTTTATCCCTAATTCTTCAAATTTTGTCAAACTATATTCATCATCTTTTTTTATGGAAATGGCAGAAAAGTATTGTTATTAATTTCCGTCATTATTTTTGTTTAACTTTCCAATCTGGCTCTATTAACTCTTTCCAAATTATTGAAAAAAAATGCATTATTTTTTAAAATTGTATAATCTGTTATGTCTGTACGTATTAGAGATTTGACCAATCGATATCATATACATACTTAAATGACTTTTTGATAGACTAAAGCCATGAGCAGTGAATTGCGCTTGAAAAAACTCAGAGGGTCTGGAGGGTATATCATGGCAAATGTCAATGACGACCAACAAAGAAAAGGAAGTCTTGGTGGACCGGATCTGTTCTTGGCACCTGTAGGTCGCCTGGATTCTGAAAAGATTACAAAGTATTATTGTAACACTTGTGAGAAAGAATACGAAGGCGGTCCCAAGATTGATTATGAAACACCAAATGAGGTAGTGGCAGAGAACCTAATTCTTTTGGAAAAAGGGCAATACGTATGCACCACGTGTGGATCAATTCTTGCAGAATACAGAAACTTTAGCAAGCCAGACGAAAAAGCAGAGGTGGGTGCTGCAAAGCCAGAGTTTACTGCTCAAGATACATATTCGCCTCCAGCAAGTTCTGCTCCACAGCAATCATCTCAAACAACTAGTGATTCTGTAGTGAAGACGTTTAATTCAATTGCAGGACTTGTGGTATATGATTCAGAGGCAAGAAGAGTAGGGGTCGTAAAAGAAATTGGCATCCAGCCAGGACAATCTGGAATAGTTCTTGTTGTGACAAAAAGCGATAATACAAGTGTCACAATAAAGTGGGAGGAGGTCAGAAAGATAGGCGAAGTTGTTCTTCTTGGTGGACAGATAACAGACAATGATTTCAAGTGCAGCAAGTGCGGAAATGCCAACATTCCAGGCTCGAAATTCTGTGAAAGTTGCGGCAATAAACTAAAGTAGAAATACAATGTTAAGCAAGATTTATCTTACGAGTTTAAAGGACAAAATATAATTGAAGAAATATTCTGCTACATCAGGTTTTGTAAAAGATATCATAATTGTAGTTATAGGAATTGCAATAATATGGATAGGATTAAGGGTTACATTAGGTACTGAAAATCCGTTTTATGTAGTATCTAGTGGAAGCATGATTCCAAACCTAAACATATTTGATGTAATTGTTGTTAACGGAAATATTCCTTTTGACCACATCAAGAAAGGAGACATTATTGTCTTCAATGTACCAATTACCCATGACAAAGTAATAGTTCACCGAGTTGCCGAGATACTCAATCAGAATCCACTCACAATTAGAACAAAAGGGGATGCCAATCCAGGTTCCATACCAGGGGTTGACTTTCCAATAACACAGGGAGATTACATTGGAAAGGTAGTG
The DNA here is from genome assembly GCA_049795075.1 of Nitrosotalea sp. Classification (GTDB taxonomy): domain Archaea; phylum Thermoproteota; class Nitrososphaeria; order Nitrososphaerales; family Nitrosopumilaceae; genus Nitrosotalea. Next base: position 6,780 of record JBARDK010000069.1, read on the forward strand.
TATGTAGTTCCCCAGATAGGTTATGTCACAAGAATTCTCACTCCCCCCATCAATTACATCATAATAGCGGTAATAGTTGGTATAATGATTGTAAAGCAATTTGGAAAATCCAAAACTGACACGGCTAGTGTTCTTTCTAGCAAGGACCTCCCTTCAAACTCTGACAATTCAAATGCTGCAGCTGAAGCGAGGAACTTGGCTGACAAAGAATATGCCAACCCCGACAGAGATGGCAAAGACCAAGAACCAGAAGAAAAGAAAGAATAGATTTTTCTATTATTTTCGGCTGCTTACCTTAAACACTCTTTGGAAATAGTCAGATGGTTCTGGCGTAGGTCTTTCATCCTCTTTTACATTTGCCAAGCTCTTGGCAAGTTGTTTTTTGTACTCTAGTTGCATCTGTCTTGCAATGTTAATTCTTTGCGCTTGTGGCGAGCCTGCTCCGTGCATTGATTCCGTAAGATATCCTACTGCATTTCTTCCCAGAGTCATGTTCTCTATCAACCTCAAGATTCGCATCCTGTTTTCAACATCAACACCTTTTCTACCCTTTAGATATTTTTTCAGCATGGGGCCTGTCTCGGGGTTTCTAAAGTCTTTTTCAGATGGAAGCGTAACCATTAGCCCTCCAGCAATGTCCTGTGCAAGTCTTCCTATCTCATATGGAAACCTTGTGACATTGTGCTTGCATACGTTTGCAAGCATGTCGTCATTTATCCAGTTACCAGATTTTGTACGATGGGCTTGATATGAAGACGCTATACCTGCTGCGTATATTGTCTCGTTTAGATGAGTCATCTCTACTAGCTTGTCTTTGATATGAGATACATTTGGTACTCCATTATAATCAGCAATTGCTGCAGATGCTCCAATCAATACATCTCCAAGGCCTGTCTTGCAGACATAGCTTCTTCTATGGTAACAAGTGAATCGCTCTACCAGCATTGACGCAAATTCATACTCTCCGTTCATGAATACATGTTCCCATGGAACGAAAACATTATCAAAAATTATCATTGCCTCCTGGCCTGCAAACTTGGAGTTGCCTGAATCAAGGTCGCCTTCTTCCATGCTTCGCGTGTCACATGACTGCCTACCGTAAATGTATGTGATACCTGATGCATCTGCTGGCACGGCACCAACTACTGCATAGTCACGATCGTTTTCCTGCAGCCTCATTGTTGGCATGAACAATATCCAGTGTGAGTTAATGCAACCGGTTTGATGAGCCTTGGCGCCTTTTACAATAATTCCTTTGTCATTTTTTTCAACTATATGCAAAAAGACATCCGGGTCTTCTTGTTCAAATGGCGCCTTGCTCCTGTCTCCCTTTGGATCTGTCATGGCACCTCCGATTACAAAATTTTCTTTTTGGGCCATTGTGATAAATTCAACCAGTCTTTTGTGATAGTCGGTCTTGTGTTTTTCATCAATTTCAAAAGTAACAGAATATAATGAATTGATTGCATCCATTCCCACACATCTCTGGAAGCATGTGCCTGTAAGTTGTCCAAGCTTTCTCTGCATCTTGTTTTGGTTTACCAAATCGTCTGCACTCTCTACTATATGCAAAAACCTGTTTACTTGCTGACCGCTAAGTGATGATTTTACACTTGCAAGCTCGCCTTCTTGCACTGCTAGATCAAAAGTCTCCGCTACAGCATTAATTGATGGACGAATCATTGGGTGGTCCACAG
>JBARDK010000070.1:0-2077 GCA_049795075.1 Nitrosotalea sp.
AGCTAATACTCCTATTCCAATTGCCTTGTACTTGAATTGCTGTTTCTGACGTTTATCGTAAAAGCTTTCACGTTCCTGCTCACGTTCTTCTCTTTCTTTTTTGCCCATTTAACGATAAACGTCAAAATTCTGCCCTAATTAACTATATCTGATAATGTGAAACTACGCAAGATCTGGTTTGTCAAATAATGATTTGATAAACTAACGAAAAGTAATCAAAAAAAGTTATGAAACTTGAGGGAGTTGAACTTAGCTGTACGAGAATGGTACGTATGAGAAGTTTACTGCGTTATCTACTTTGACAGTGCCAACTGATAGCTGTTTATCCCATGCTGTGAAAACCATCCAGGATGTATTCATTGGCTTGTTTGGCATAAGGTGGAATGTCACATACATGAATCTTTGGTCATACTTGACGTCAGCTGTAGTAGTACCTAGGAGGCCATTAGGATCATGCACAGTAACTCCAGTTATCTTGGAATACTGTACCCATGTATCGCTAGCTCCGGTATTTGGGTTGTAGCCTCTTACATTGAGAAACATGGCCAAACCTTGAATTTGATACGTACCGCCATATTCCCATAGTTTGACTGTTATGGTTGCAGGTGCGCCCACGTAAAGTGTTACAGTTGGTATTGTTTGTACATTCTTGGATATGTCATAGGTGTTTCCATTAATGGTCAAGCCATCGCTATAGGACAATGGGGTACTACCAAGTGCAGACCCAGCGTATGTACTTCCAAATGATGGTGGATAGTATGTGGCGTGACTTACTGCATAAACAGACGAATTAGCTCCCACAAGCGTTAGAACTAATGCAACGACTATGGCGCTTGCAATTTTGACGATTCGCTTGTGCATTATCGAGGTTGATGTCTCGTATACATAAGCGTTTTCCATAGTCTCTATCTTATTTGGCCTTGAACATGTAACTTGTGTCCAAATTATAAAAATACATCAAAACACCATAAATCCAGTATGTGTATAACTCATTGACTAATCCAATTTTCTCGTATCACACATTGATAAATTCAGTAACGAATTTGCATTGTATAGTGGGTACAATATTCCAGATTTAGATTTCATCTTCACAGAATCTTTGTTGGGTGATGGTCATATACTATAAATAAAATGAAGGAACGGAGAATCTCATGAACTGCATTTTCTGTGATATAATTGCAGGAAAACAAAATGCATATCTGATCTATGAAGACAAAATGCATATTGCCATAATGGACAAGTATCCAATACATCTTGGTCACTCACTTGTAATGCCAAGAGAACATCATGAAAAAATAATAGACATGTCAATAGAGGATGTATCGTCTTTGTTTGCTAAAGTTCCCAGGGTGGCAAAAGCTATATTGAAAGCTACGGGGGCTGATGGCTTTAACATTGGTCAAAATAATGGTAAAGCGGCAAATCAGATAATCCCACACGTTCACGTACATGTCATACCAAGATATGAGAAAATGAGCAACCCGTGGAAACGAAGAATGATTGCAAATGATGAAGAGCTAGAAAAACTATGTAATAAAATTAAAAATTTTATAAACTCAGACTAATTTCGTTACGATTGATTCCATGTCTGCTTTAGTTAGACCGACATGTTTTTTTGCATCTTTTCTATCGATCATCTTTCCTTTTTCAAAAGCAATCATTGTGGGAACTGCCTGAATGTTGAATCTGTCCCAAAGTGGATTTTCGTCTTCGTCTATTAGAGCTCCAACTTTTTCAGCATTGTTAACATTCGTACTTTCAAAGAGAGGCTTGAAATTTGCACAATAAGGACACCAACTGGCATAAAAAAGAACAAGCGTCTTTTTGTCACTGCCCAATATCTTTGAATCAAATTCCTCAGGTGTTACATGTTCCATGTTTGGAATTGAAAATGTAAATTATTTAGAGTTACCGAATTTTATAATCTGAATTATTGGTTTGGATTATATCTCAAAAATGCGCCTATTTTTCCTATGCTTGATAACATTGTTCCATGTTCAGTAGTGCCAGATATCACTTCTATTTTTGTTCCTGCTTCGTTAGAAAGCAAAGACAGGTAATCTACGATGTCCCTTTC
>JBARDK010000071.1:0-2280 GCA_049795075.1 Nitrosotalea sp.
GTTTAGCAGGTATGTGTTTGCTGCCGACACCTTGACATTTGTTTGTCTAGACAGTTCTTGTACGGTGAATACCTTGGAATTTTTTATAAAATTCATGGCCTGTCCTTCATCTATTATTACAGAAATGTTCGTTCTTTGTTTCTGATCTTTCTTGTCTTTTTTTGAACCGTCTTTCTTCGCGGCTTCTGCAGTCTGAGACTTTTCTGCTTGTGCCGGGGATTGTTTCTTTGCTCCGCCCATAATCGAGCTTTCTACTTCCTATTTATAAACGAACGAGAATTTCAAAAGTTCTAAATACAAGCTAAATTTGGGCACTCATATGGGACTGGATGTAATCGAGGAAAAACATCTTAATGATATCATAACATATGCACTAGATTATCCCAAAATGGTTTTGTCCGAGTCCAAGTCCTTATCCATAACATCTAGCCTTGAAGACTTTGCATATGGAATTTACATTGGCTATATCTGCGGAGTTTTCTTTGATGGATTTTTACAGAGGAATAAGAGATATCTAGATTTAGAAGAATCCTCAGACTTTCATGGTATCATTTTGAAAAGAACTCCTGAAATACGATTAAAAATCAAGACGCATTTACATCTAAAATAACTCAACCTTTTATCCTACAGCTTGTAAAAATCGTCAGATGAAATTCTCATTGGTTGCTGACACTCTAGGATACATGGAAGGCACTACTAAGCGACTAGAGTTGACTCAGCATTTAGTTGATTTGTTTAAGATCACTCCAGCTGAAATAATTTCAAAAGTAGCATACTTGCTTCAAGGTAAGTTAAGACCTGAACATGAAGGAGTGGAAATTGGAGTTGCCGAGAAAATCGCAATTAAAGCACTATCAAAATCAACAGGAGTACCAGCATTGAAAATCGAAGGCGAATACGAAAAAGTCGGTGATTTTGGTCAGGCCACTGCCAATATCTTGGAGCAAAAAACACAAACAACTTTTCTCAAGGAAGATATCACCGTAGAGAGAGTTTATGACACTTTATTCAAGATAGCCTCACTCAAGGGGAATAGGTCTCAAGATATGAAAATGAAATACATCTCTAGTCTATTAAATGACGCTAGCCCCACAGAAGGAAGATTCATTGCAAAAATAATTACAGCCAACCTACGATTAGGAGTAGCAGATTATACTATTCTTGACGCACTGTCTATTGCATTTACGGGTTCAAAAGAGAACAGACCGCTGTTAGAACATGCATACAATGTTTGCAGCGACTTGGGTAGAGTAGCAGAGGCTGTTGCAAAAAATGGAGCCAGTGCATTGAAGAGTTTTCAGGTATCTGTTTTCAGTCCGATTCGCCCCATGCTTGCTGAGAGAGTAAAGAGTGCACAAGAAGCTCACGAGAAAATAGATGCTGAGTTTGCTGCAGAATACAAACTTGATGGAGAACGTGTTCAACTCCACATGCAAAAAGACAAGATCATTCTTTATTCTAGAAGTCTTGAGAATATCACTAATTATTATCCTGACATTGTGGAGAAGATTGGAAAATCCATAAAGGCTAACGAAGTCATATTGGAGGCCGAAGTGGTAGCAATAAACGAAGACACTGGAGAGTTCTTACCTTTTCAAGAGCTCATGCATAGAAGGCGAAAATACAACATAGCAAAAGCTGTGCAGGAATATCCCATAACAGTCAATTTCTTTGATATGATTTTTGTCGACGGTAAAAACTGTTTAGACATGTCATATAAGGAACGCCGACACATACTTGAAAATATTGTAAATGACGATTCTTTTGTCAAAGTCATGCCCATGATGTTAGTCAAAACAGATGACGAGGTTGAAGACTTTCTGGAAAATGCCATTAACTCGGGTTGCGAGGGACTGATGCTCAAACAGCTTGATTCCCCATACAGAGCTGGCGCCAGAGCAAGCAGTTGGCTCAAGCTAAAACGGGAATATAGAAACGAATTAGGTGATTCTCTAGATTTAGTTGTAGTAGGTGCATTTTATGGTCGCGGTCGAAGAACTGGCAGATATGGCGCATTGCTCTTGTCAACATATGACGAAGAGACAGATAGCTATCCCAGTGTCTGTAAAGTTGGAACTGGGTTCACAGATGAAAGCTTGGATCAATTCTATCAAATATTATCTGACAAAATCATAATCAAGAAAGACCCTAGGATTGACAGCGGTCTTGAAGCAGACGTATGGTTTGAACCAGAAGTTGTAATTGAAGTAGTGGCTTCCGAGATTACACTGAGTCCCATTCACAAGGTAGCTTTAGACAAGATAAGAAAAGGTAGCGGTC
>JBARDK010000072.1:0-3488 GCA_049795075.1 Nitrosotalea sp.
GTCATGCTCTCAAGGCTGCTGGTTGGAGATTGATGGCAGTGTCAGGGGGATTCACCATAATGACTGATAGGTTACGCGAAGAACTGGGGTTGGATTATGTCTTTTCAAACGAATTAATTTTCAAAAACGGCAAACTTGATGGCGTCGTAATGAATGTTACTTCCGACAAAGCCAAATCAGCTATAATGAAGATAAAGGAATGGAAAGAAAAAAAGGAGGATATAGTAGTTGTTGTTGACGGTGCAAACGATGTGAAATTATTCGATATATGTGGACTAGGTGTAGCATTTCGAGCCCAAGATGTTGTCAAAGACTTGGCTACCGTAACACTAGAAGAGAAAGATCTCTCAAAACTGATTGATATAATAAACACGCATTATGGGCTGAAGATACAGTTACAAACTGTTGCTTGAGCAGAATATGATTTTAAGTAGCTAGGCAATAGGTTGCTAGATGACATTAGAGATTATTCCAGTGCATGTTGAAAATGAAATAGAACCAGGCGATGATCTAATTGAGTTGATGCTTGTCTCAAAGTCAGGATCAAATCTGCGAGATGGCGATATTCTAGTTTTTACCCAGAAAATCATCTCAAAACAAGAAGGGCGGGTTGTAAATCTTTCAAATGTTAAACCTACTCTTCTTGCTACTGGTATAGCTAGTGAATACGGGAAAGATCCTCGAATTGTACAACTGATACTTGATCAATCAAAACGTATAGTCAGAATGCGTAATGGTATAATAATTTCAGAGACAATTCACGGTTTCATCTGTGCAAATGCGGGGGTGGATGAAAGTAATGTGGAAGAAGGATATGCAACTTTATTACCCAATGATGCTGACACATCAGCTGAAACATTACGTAAACAAGTAAAAGAAAAAACTGGAAAAAACATAGCCGTTATCATATCTGATACATTTGGGCGCCCATTTAGGCCAGGTCAAATTAATGCTGCTGTAGGAATTTCTGGAATTGCGGCTGTATTGGACTATGTTGGGGCAAAAGATACTTTTGGAAGGACTCTCCGTGTGACTTCTATTGCTATCGTCGATGAAATATGCTCGGCCACTGAACTTGTTATGGGTAAATCACTTCACGTGCCAATATCTATAGTGAGAAATTATCATTTTGATGATACAAAAAATACAATAAATGATCTTATTAGACCGCGATCAGAAGATCTATTTAGGTAAGTAAAAATTTTTGAAAACAAAGATTATATTCATAGGTTGAGAGAAGCGATAAACATTGGATGATTTACGGGTAGAACTACACTGTCACAACGAGTTTTCAAATTTTCAACTTGGTTTAAAAGAAACTCCATATGATTGTGGTATAACAATACAAGAACAACTAGAACAAGCATACAAAACAGGTCTGAATGCTTTCTTTATTACAAATCATAATACATTAGATGGATACAGCCAGCTTTTAGATTACAAAGAAAACCATGAAAAATTCAAAAATATCCAAGTCTATCCTGGTGAAGAAGTTACAACAGATCAAGGAATCCACGTATTGACATATGGGACAACCAAGACGATAAGATCAGGTCAAAGTTTTGAAGAAATACTTGATATAGTAAAATCACAAGACGCCGTTTCTTGTGCCCCTCATCCCTTTGCACTAAATAATGGACTACGAGAAAAGGCAATTCTCTGCGATCTGATTGAAGTCTTTAACAGCAATAATGTTGATAGATATTCAAACCTCAGGGCTTCTCATTTTGCAAAAGCAAACAACATGACAGAAGTGGCAGGAAGTGATTCTCATGTTGTTTCCACGCTAGGTAGATGTATTGATGTTATTAGGGCAGAAAACACTCTAGACAATGTACTGCGAGCAATGAAAAGAGGAAAAATCACAATTGGCAACACTGGTTATATTACTAGCAAAGAAATGATAGAACATGCGAAATACAAAATTGAAAATTCAAAAGATGATATTATGAGATATTTCAAAGAAAACCATCCTCATCTTACGGGAGTTTGCAGTTTTCTGATAGATGTATTTGAATCTAATCCTAATAGTATGGTCTGGAGGGCAGTATACCAAGTAGCAGTGCATCTCACTACAAAACTATCGAACAAAATTAATTTCAAAAATCAGGATTATAACATATTATATGAGCGTAATCTCAGAGCTATATTGCCGATGATCCTGACTTGAGTAATTTTTCTTGCGTGCATGAATAGCTTTTAATATCACTTTACTAGCTTTTTATTTACAGGCGAATAGATATTTCAGAATTATCTCCAACCAAAACCATTGATGTTAGAGGAATGTTCTGCCCAGAACCTGTCTTTAGAACGAAGATAGAGATGGAAAGAATGGTAGTAGGAAATATTCTCAAAATTATTGCGGACGATCCGGCATCTGAAGAAGATATCTCGCGATGGGTAAACAGAAGTGGACATCAATTACTCGGTATCAACAAATCTGGTAAAGATCTCGAGTTTACCATTAAGAAGGTGAAGTAGGTTATGGCCACTAAGGCAATAAATGATGCAGAGGCAATTCTGAAAAAAATTGGCAATACGCCTGTTGTAAAACTTGCCTCTCTTTCAAACAATCAGGTAGAGTTTTACGCAAAATTAGAATTTCATAATCCATTTGGCTCTGTAAAAGACAGAGCTGCGTTTTGGATGGTAAAAATAGCAGAAGAAAACGGCCTCATAAAAAGGGGACACAGTGTGATAATTGAACCAACCTCAGGAAATACTGGGATTGCTCTTGCAGGAATTGCAAAACTTCTTGGATATAAAGTAGAAATTGTAATACCTGAAAAGGCAAGCGAAGAAACAAAGAAGATAATCGAATCCTTAGGAGCTATTTTGTATCAAACAAGCGATGACCTGTGCCCAAAAGTTGGGGCTGGTACAGATCAGAGCATCGCACTGGCAAAATCAATCGCATCAGCAAGACCTGACAAGTATTATTCTCCTAATCAATATTCCAACGAGGCAAATTTTATGGGTCATTACAAGGGTACTGGTCCTGAAATTTGGGATCAGACAAAAGGAAAGATAACTCATTTCTTCTCAGGGGTAGGAACAGGAGGGACTATAACTGGAATAGGTGCGTATCTGAAAGAGAAAAACCCGCACATAAAGATTATCGCAGTACAGCCACAACAAAATCACTTAATTCAAGGTCTAAGAAATTTTGAGGAATCTGCAAAACCTGATCTCTTTATCAAACGTGAACAGGTAATTGATGATTGGATTACAATTACAAACGATGAAGCATTTGCTACCGTAAAAGAAATACATGAAAAAGAAGGAATGTTGGTTAGTCCGTCATCTGCCACAGTGTATGCTGCAATGAAAAAATATGGCATTGAAAAAGGTCATGTATTGGGAATTTTTGCCGACGATGGCAGAAAATTCAAAAGCTTGTATGTACAACAAAAAGTCTTCACTGACGAGCAATTTGAAAAGGCTCTAAAAGAATCCAAGTATCAATCAGAGGTTGCATTCCTCTAAAT
>JBARDK010000073.1:0-2870 GCA_049795075.1 Nitrosotalea sp.
AGTTCATTCTTTCCACGATATAAGAGTCGCTCCAAATGTGAAATGGTGATAGTTGTTCTATTTTTTCAATTGAAGAAATATCTCGCTCCTCAACTACTTGTGCAATTGAAGTAATTCTGTTGTATCCTTCCTTTGGTTTACCCTCTCTTACATCAGCAAGATATCCATAATATTGCGATTTCAGTGATGCGTTATCTTGATGTTCATAAGTTGGAAACAGTGCAAATTTTGTTGCCTCAACCCTAAATCCTGACTCGGTTTCAAGAATTCCACCCTTTCTCAATAAAACAGTCTGGTTTCCGTTCTCAAGTGCTCTTACTACAGTTGCCCATTCCTTTAGTGCCTTCATTATCCTAGGCTCCTTATCATTGGGATAAGGTCTTTTTTCACACAAACTATCATTGGGGTATCAACCTGGACATACTCGCTGACTCGAGTCTCTCTCAGATCCATTATCAAGTCCTGAAACTTGTCCAAGTTATCAGTTTCAAATGCAAGCATAAAATCTTCATCGTGGATTCCAAAAGAATATGTCGTGTTCAGATTTACTTCAGGATATTTTTGTCCAACTGCAATGTGTTCTGACATCAATTCTTTTCTCTTTTCAAGTGGAAGAAGATACCATCCTCTAGTTTTGATAAATGGATACACTATAACATATTTTTTTTGTTCTTCTCCACCAAGCCAGCCACGTGTTGTTGAGTTTTTTGTATATACTGATGGTCTTGTGCATGAAAGATAAACATGTGTTGGAATTATGTATTTTCCAAGAACTGTCAAATATAATTTTGAGATCACATCCTGTATCTGTTCAACAGATTCGGATGCAAACCACAACAAGAATTCTGCGTCATCGCGTAGCCCAAGAGTAGAATATGACCTGTAAGGTATTTGTGAATTTTTTAATATGTTTTCCACTTCTTTTGCAGACTCTTCTTTTGCAAGGTCTGCCATCCAACGCCATTTTGGATCAACCTTAAAGAATGAAAAATTAAAGAACGTCCTGGGTTGTTTGCTCATGCCGTCTTGTTTTATTGATGGTTATTTAAAATCTAATCACTGTATTCGTGGCTTGTAAATAGGTACAATATTTCCCGATAGAATGAATAATATGTTAATTAGAGCACGACCAAGAGTAGCCAAAATGAGTAGGAAAAAAGTATTGACAATTGTGATGAGCTCTATTTTTGGGGCTTTCATAATAACAATGGTCGTCATAGTGTGGAGCGCGTATTCTTGAGTTTCACAAGGTTAGCATCCAAAAGTGTTAAAATAGGATTACAAACATAATCATACGTTGTCAAATTGTTTATGTGCCGACTGTAAATGCACCGAAGACTCTATGTGTGATATTTGCCCTACAGGAATATGTTGTTGCGTTTCAACTCCACAAATAAAAAAATCTCCGTCATTTCTTAACCAAGTCAAAAAATCATACCCTTCTGCTGTTGGGATAATAGTTCTATGTATTTTATCATCTAAGGTAGGACAAGGCATATCGTTTGTACTATTTGGTTATCATGATCTATTTGGAATAGCCATGTCTTATGCTCTTGGTTATGGTCTTGCAAGTCTAACTACATTTGGTACTATCATAGGAAGATACAATTCAAAGCAAGGATTGGGTGCGTGCTGCTCTGCTCTAGAGCAAGGAAGTAATATTAGCTTTATTTCAAATCTTAAGAACACTTTTCGATATTGTGGCATTGGAATGAAGAAGATTCCACATTTGTACGAGTTACCAAATGTAAAACATGTAATCAAAACGAGTCTTTATATTTTAGTCACTGCGGAAAGCGCATGCATACTTACAGCAGAGACAGTAAATCTTGCATTTTTCAGACAAGCTATGTGGTTATCAATGCCATTAGGTTTGTTTGCAGCTGCTTTTGTAGTAACTATAATTGAAAGTTACAAAATGACTAGAACAAAGAAGTAAACCCCGTCATCTTAGCAGAAGTTTATATCAGACACTGTTCAATCTTAGGATCATTTCGATGTGGTGTCTTTAGAGATAGGGAAGTTGTGATGAGAGGGATGGATCACAGAGAATCTGCACAGAAGTTGATTGATGCCTATCGAATCCATTACAACTTTGTAAGGAATCATGGTAGTATACAAAAAACACCTGCTGAGCAAGCTGGGATTAAGCTAGACTTGGGAAATAACAAGATTGAGAATTTGATCAAGATGGCTTCAAGAAATATGCAAAATAAACATTAGGGATTTCTATCACGAACGAACACTTAGCTAAAAATACAAAATTAAGGACAAAATGATAAAAACAACTTGTTGTTAATGAATTTATGAAAACATTAGCAATTATTGCTGGAATTGCCACCGCAATAGCATTCATAATCATATACGCTGTAATACATTCAAACCCCGCACTTTATCCACCGCAATAATATTTTCTCTAAACCTCGAAAGTTAACACCTAGAACAAAAAGTATTCAAACCTCGATAACTTAACAGAAGTTGATATCAAGTTCTGCTAAGTTATCAAGGTTTGATACTCAATAATTCATAGTGCTAAGTTACGGGGTTTATGGTATGATTTTTTTCACAACCAAGTTTCTACTTGGCTTTTTAACTTTGTAAATCACTGTGTAACTAGATCCTGATACTTTTGTTCTTAATACTATTTGTGACATGTTGACTTGTTTGTCTAGACGATCTAACGCTATTGATACTTTCTGCATATCATTAAAAATTTTATCCACGTTAGTATTGCTTACTGAAAGAATTTGATTATTAAAAACCTCGGAAAGGGAGATCTTCATTTCATTGAGTTACGCTTCTTCATTATTGCCTCTTTGGCTTCATCCACGTTGTTGTATGTGCAAATGATCTTATCTTCCCCTTTTTGA
>JBARDK010000074.1:0-9985 GCA_049795075.1 Nitrosotalea sp.
ACATCCTCTTGAGGATCAATTGGAATGTCTATGACTGTCGCTATATTGCTTTTAAGCGCTGTCTGAACCGCCTTCCCAATTTCGTCTATGCTTTGGGCTCTTATGCCCTGGGCTCCATAAGATTCAGCTAGCTTGACATAGTCTGGACAATTTTTAAGGTCTATTCCAATCATGCGTCTGTCGTAGAATGTTCTCTGCCATTGGGCAACCATCCCAAGTGAAAAGTTGTTTAACAAAAATACTATCACAGGCAAGTCATCTAGAACTGAGACAGCAAGTGAATTTTCAGTCATGTTGAAACTTCCTTCTCCTGCAATGTCAACTACTGGAACGTCTGGTCTTGCAGCTTTAGCACCAATCGCAGCTGGAAATCCCCATCCCATAGTGCCAAGACCTGTGGAGCTAAAGAAAGTTCCAGGATGTATCACATCAAAAAATAACGATGCCCACATCTGGTGTTGACCTACTTCGGTTGTTACAATTGACTGCGGAGGAAGAACTTCTCTTAATTTTCTTAAAACCTTTGCAGCTCCTAATGGATGTGAATGAAGTTTTAGATTCTGTCTAAAGTACTCTCTTGTCTCATTGACACGTTTTAGCCATGGGTTGTCTCCAGCCCGCTTGATGGCTTTCTGGATTAACATTTTTACCATTATCCTAAGAGAGGCCTTTATGTCTCCAACTACTGCTATGTGCGTGGTCTGATTCTTTCCTATCTCGGCTGGGTCTACATCCATGTGTATTATCTTGAGATTTCTTTCAAATTCTTCAAATGTTCCAACAGATCTATCTGAAAATCTAGAACCGCATGCAAGTACGCAATCAGCTTCTACCATGATCTTGTTAGCCTCTGCATGACCATGCATTCCTATTGGCCCTAGAGAAAGGGGATGATTTTCTGGAAACGAACCTTTTCCTTTGAATGTTGTTACTACTGGGATCATTAGTAATTCTGCTATTGATTGAAGTTCTGCAAAAGCTCCAGAAATTATTACTCCGCCTCCTGCTAAGATTACTGGTTTATCAGAAGCAAGTAACATGTCTATGGCTCGCTCAATTTCTCTAATGTCGGGATCTACCCATGGGTGATATCCTCTTATCTTTACTTCTGAGGGAAATGTAATCTCTGCTTCATTTTGTTGAACATCTTTTGGAATGTCAATTAGCACTGGACCTGGTCTGCCAGTGGATGAAATGTAAAATGCCTTTTTTACTACTTCAGGAACTTCCGCCGCTGTCATGGGTTGAAATGCATATTTTACTATGGGGTTTGAAATTCCGATTATGTCACTTTCCTGAAAAGCATCTCTTCCAATCATTTTTGTTGGAACTTGTCCAGTAACTGCAATCATTGGGGAAGAATCTGCTTGAGCAGTTGCAAGGCCTGTTACAATATTTGTTGCCCCTGGGCCTGAAGTTGCAAAACATACTCCTGGTCTTCTACTGACTCTCCCAAAACCATCTGCCATATGTGATGCAGATTGCTCATGTCGAACAAGGATGTGTCTGATGTTGCTCTTGTAGAGTTCATCGTAAATTGGAAGATTTGCTCCTCCGGGTAGTCCGAAGACTATGTTTGCACCCTCTTTCTCGAGGGCAACCATTAAAGATCTAGCACCTGACATTTTTTCCATAATTTTTTTAACTCCGACTAATTTGCTGTAGTCTACAGCATAAGGTCGACTAGCAGCAGAATACCAGAAATGCTTGCCGAGCCTCCTAACTTCATTTTAGTCTATGATTTTTCATATGAAATAATTTATAAATATTGCTAGTAAAATTGAACAAAATTATTAAAAAATGCACTATTGCCCTATGAATATTTCAATACCAAGGCAGATTTGACTTGCGTTTCACAAGATTTAAACTAGAATTATCTCAAACAATATCGATTTTGGGAGAAAAAGACGAGGTATTAGATGTAATTGCGACTTTTTTTGACTCTGGTAAAACAAAGAACTTGGCGCCATTAAATGCAATTCAGCTTGATGATCCAAGATTTTCAAGTTATAGCGATGTTCCACCGTTTGACTTGAAAGACTATGCTACTACCATTGCATTGCAACAGCTAAGATTTGTCAGTATATCTGACTATGAACATGAAATTAAAAATACACGAGTGGACATATTTGATAATTGTGCGGTGGTAACTTTTACTATAAGACAAACAGGAATGATCGTCGATAACTATAGCTTTAGAGGCCAGCATCTCTCCATGGATAGTAGGGGAACCTTTGTTCTAGTAAAGTCCCAAAAATGGAAGATTGTGCATGTGCACTTGTCTAAGATTTCTGATTAGATCTAATGACAGGTTTGACCGGTTTTTTGGTCCCCTTTAGTATATTGAACATTTCATGGGCTTCTTTTACTGTTGCATTTTGATGTACTATTGCTTTTACAGCTTTAATCATTGCAACAGGATAATCTGATTGCCAAATGTTTCTTCCCATGTCTACTCCTGCGGCACCTGATTGTATGGCGTCAAAAGTAAGTTTTAGCGCATCTAATTCTGTTGCTAATTTTGGTCCTCCCGCAATTATCACTGGTACAGGACAAGCCCTTACAACTTTTTCAAAATTCTCGCAATAATATGTCTTAACTAAATGTGCTCCAAATTCAGCAGCTATTCTACATGCAAGACCCAAATATCGCGCATCCCGCTTTTCCAATTCTTTTCCTACTGCAGTAACTGCAAGAACTGGTATTCCGTATTCTTCACCTTCATTTACCAGATTGCCAAGGCTTACAAGCGATTCATGTTCATGGGGGGCACCTACAAATATTGACATTGCAAGTGCTGATACATTCAACTTGATTGCATCCTTTACCGATGTTGTTATTTTTTCATTTGACAAGTCTTTGCCAATTATGCTAGAGCCACCTGAAACTCTGAGCACCACTGGTACTGGATATGTAGCGTCTACCGATGTTCTTAGAACACCACGTGTTAGCATTAACGAGTCTGCATGAGGCAACAATGGAGCAATGGTCTTTCTTGGCTCCTCGAGTCTTTCTGTAGGGCCTAGGAAATAACCATGGTCTACTGCAAGCATTACTCCTCGTCTATCGTGAGGTTTTATTATACGCGCAAGGCGATTTTTTAGTCCCCAGTCCATATCTTCTTCCAAAAAATTTGCCTTAGTTAAGCCTTTCTGAATTTTTTAGAATTATCTTCATTGAATCATTTCCTTGGTGAGCGGATTCTAGTGCTTTTGCAGATTCAGTAAGATCGAATCTATGCGTAATCAATCTGTTTACCTCTATTTTTTCTTCTTCTATTAGCTTGAATGCTGCATTTGTATCAGTCTCAGATGCTGCATAACTTGGTGTTATGGTAATTTCCTTTGAGTATATTTTGCTGACATCTATTGACATCTTTGCATCTTTTGGTGGTACTCCAAAAAGGACAGCGGTTCCGCCTTTTCTGACAATCTCTATTGACTGTGTAATAGCGTTTAGGCTTCCTGTAGATACTATTACTACATCCACTCCTCTATTCTGTGTCATGTCAAGAATTTTTTGATATGCGTTAGGATTCGTAGAAAGAATAGATTCTGTTATTCCAAATTGTTTGGCAAAACCTAATCTAAAGTTGTTGATATCAAAACAAAAAATATCTTTCATACCAAAAATCTTGCTTAACATTACATGCATCATACCAGTTGGTCCTGCGCCAAGAATTGCAACCGAGTCTCCTTGCTTGAATTTGATTTTATTCCATGCTCTAACGCAACACGCAAGCGGTTCTATCATGGAAGCCTCGTCAAAGCTTATGTGCTCTGGTAACTTTATCACTCCGCCATGGGACACGTTCCAGTCTGGGACAAGAAATTCCTCGGCAAGACCGCATGGACTAAGATTTGTTTCAGAATACTTTTGACACATTGTTTCATTTCCATGTAAACAAAAGTGGCATGAGTGACACGGTACATGATGATGTACAAAAACTCTATCGCCTTTTTTGAATTCTTTCACGTTGGATCCAGCCTCAGACACTATTCCAGATGGCTCGTGACCAAGTCTCATGGAAGGTTGACTATATTGGCCATAGATCTTTTCCAGGTCTGATCCGCATACCCCACAAGATCTCATTGTTACTATGATGTCATTACTTCCTACTTGCGGTCTCTCCACATTTCTGATCTCCACATTTGATGGTCCTTTTACATAAGCTGCTTTCATGTTCTAATCCTGAATCCCTTTGAATTCTTTCTTATTTGTATTCTCTGATTTGATACTACGTAATTATTTGAACATTTTTTAATAGGTGATATATTTTATCTCGAATTTGTGATCTATTGACCAAAAATAATGGTCATGAATTATAAAGTCAAAAAGATTGATGATTGGAAGTATTTTTTTGCTAGATGGCAATTAAATTAGGCTTTTTTTCTGAAAGTATTCATTATGGATTTGTGGCATGATATTGAAACAGGTCCAAAAGTGCCATCAATCTTGAATGTGATAGTGGAGATACCGAAAGGTTCCCAGAACAAGTATGAATATGATAAAAAAAATGGCATCATCAAACTAGACCGAGTTCTTTTTTCCCCATTGTATTATCCTGGAGATTATGGCATCATTCCGCAGACTTATGCTGAAGACGGTGATCCCCTAGACGCACTAGTTTTAGTCACAAATCCTACTTATCCTGGAATCCTAATAGAAGCAAGACCAATTGGTTTGCTGCGAATGAAAGATTCAAACCAAATGGACAACAAGATTCTCTGCGTAGCAAAAGATGATCCAAGATATGCTGGTCTAAAAGACATCTCTGATCTAGAAAAACATCACCTAAAGGAAATAGCTCACTTCTTCCAAGTTTACAAACAACTAGAGGGAAAAAAAGTCGAGATTGTGGGCTGGAAGAACGTTGAAAACGCAAAAAAGATTGTGATCGGAGCAGTAAAACTCTATCAAAAGACCTTCAAAAAGTCATATCTAATCTAGATTTCATGTTTTATCCAAATACAAAATAGTCTTAAACCTATATGCAAAACCATATGCATGAAAGAAGGAGATTTTGCACCTGATTTTGAACTTGTTGCAAATGATGGTAATGTTATAAAACTAGGCTCTTTTAGAGGAAGAAAAAACACCGTACTCTGTTTTTATCCAAAAAATCACCTATTTGCCTGTCCGTCAAAGAAAATCTTCCAGATGGCCGAAGCCACCATACGTGCATACCCTAAGATTGTGGAACAAAACGCTGAGCTTTTTGCAATATCCATAGACACAGTTGAGGACCAAAAGAAGTTTGTCAACGAGTACAAGGTTCCATATATGCATCTGAGTGACACTACCAAGTCTACGTGTAAGATCTATGCTGGGCTAAATTTAGCGGGACTTGCGAAAAGGTCTACCTTTATCATAGATAAAGACGGAAAAATTGCCAGAATATTTCGAGATGTAAATGTAGAGTCGCATGGACAAGAAATCATACAGGCATTACAGTCCCTAAATTGATATTTCCTTGTTTTCAATAAATTTTTAAAGATCTGAAATTAGAATGGAATCGTGTTAGACCTTGTTGCAAAAAAACTATTCCTAACCAGAGGTAAGGGCGTACATCCTGATAGGCTGACAAGCTTTGAGTATGCGTTACGTGATGCTGGAATTGCAGGCACTAATATTGTTCTAATTTCGAGTATCTTTCCGCCTGGCGCAAAATTGATCTCAAAAGCAGAGGGTCTTAAATTGATAAGACCTGGAAGCGTCCAGTTTGTAATCTATGCAAGAAATGACACTAATGAACCGCATAGGCTTTTGGCCTCGTCGGTAGGAATTGCAGCGCCCAAGGACAACACAAAGTATGGGTATCTTTCTGAATATCACTCATTTGGTGAAACAGAAAAAGAAGCTGGGGAATATGCAGAAGACATTGCAGCTCAGATGCTGGCATCCTCACTAGGGATAGAATTTGACGTAAACAAGAGCTGGAATGAAAAAAAGCAACAGTGGAAAATATCGGGGCAAATATACAAAACAAGAAACATAACTCAAAGCGCGGTTGGCGACCCACAGGGTAGATGGACGACCGTCTTTTCAGCAGCTGTTTTGATACTTTAGATTGCTATCTTCTTCTCATGAAAAGATAGACCGCGGCGCCACCTGCGATTACAATTCCTATTAACGCGTATGTTGAATAATCAGGTCCAGTCTGAGTGGTGACAGTTGTACCACTTGAATTTGTTAATGACTGGTTAGGCTGAGATGCACTGCCCAATCCTATTGTAATTGCCAAGTCATCGCTTGTTGCTGATGTTGTTGTTCCAAAAAGGTAAATCCCAGTAATTTGCTGCCCTGAATCAGGGTCAAATATCCAGCCAGGCTGGCTGAGGTTTGTTGGAATCTTCTGACCATTTCTGAATGTAGTTGGAGCTATGTCTCCTCCATGACTTGTTATGGTAGTATAATTATTTGATATGACTGAAAGTTCAAAGAGGGAATTGAGTGGAAAGAAGCCTCCATTAAAATAAGATGATCTATTTAATGTGCTAACGCCAAAAAGATCCAAGGGTCTAATAGATGTCACATCACCTTTGATTGGTGACTGTGTTGATACTTGTAGTTGGTAGATTGACTGACCGCTGGTTGTAGGAGTTATTGCAAAAGTGACAGTAGAGTTGGCAGAGTCAGCCATTTTCTTTGCAACATCATAAAACCCCCCCGCATCTCGTATCTGTGTTGGCATAAGGATTGATGTCAATTGATCAAATAGGTATGAGGATTTTTGCTGTGGTGCGGTATACACAACTGAAATTGTTCTATTTCCAGATGATGAACCAGATGTACCAAGAGCTTTGCTTAATTCTCCTTTGGGATTTACATAAGCGGAATTGAAAGCCGCATCCAACAAAAATGACTTGTTGATATCGTTGATCAAGGTGTCGCCAATTGCTTGGGAAACACTTTGTATTTTTGTAATGTTGTAGCTCTCTATCAATGATGGTGAGTAGATGGTTATTACAACACACATTTGGTCTGTGATTCCAAGCACACATGCATTTGCATTAGTTATTGCAACGGATGTAACATTTGCAGTATTGGCAATTTTTTCATCTAGGGCAGTAGGGACGCGCATTTCAAGAGGACTAGTGCTACTTAGTGTGATAAACGCTGTAGTCTGATTTTGTATTCTCTCATCAACAAGAACTTGGGCAGTTTCACGATATGTTGCAAGTTGAGGTTGTTGTGCATGTGCGCTTGTAATTGAACCCATTAAAACTACAAAAATCAGTAATACTGTGATAACCGATTTCATTTAATGCCACTTTTGATCTCGAATTATTAAGTCTACCCACGCAATTTTTCTATCTTGACTGCAAAGCGCTGAAATGGTTCTTCTTTGAAGTGATCTTTGCATACGAGTATAGTCTCTTGTGGATCTGGACCGCAATCATAAGTAACCAAATATTCTGCCTTCTTATTGCAACATCGAGGGTATTTCACTTGCAAATTAGTTGGTGTTATAAAATAAAATAGTTTCACATCTGTTCCAAATAGTTTAAATTATAATGCATCGTTTGGGTTACTGACATCGGTTCAAACCGTAGGGGAACATGCCTGGCAACTGGGGGCGCTTGGTTGCCAGGCGACTTTAATCTATTACTCTTTCAAGTCTTCGAGTCTGGCTTTTGATATAGTCAAATCCATCTTGCCAGAATTTTTCAGATGATATGTCTATGTCATACTCTTTGAGCAATTCCTCGGGTTTTTGTGCCCCCCCGGCAGCAAGGATCTTCATATAAGTAGACGCAAATGATTGCCCTTCCTTTCTGTATCGCTGGAATAAAGAAAGTGACAATAGATTTCCAAATGAATACGAGTAACAATAGAAAGGCGAATGAAAGAAGTGGGGGATGCAAGTCCATTCTGCTGCAAAATCTGGAGAAATAGAAAGTGATGTACCAAACTGTTCCTTTAGTGTTTTCATGTATCCATCAGATATGTCTTGCACAGTTGCACTTTCTCCTATTTTTTGATGTGCATCTATTTCAAAAACTGTAAAGTATGCCTGTCTTCCAACGGTGGCATAAAGATCATCTATATGTTCAACTAGGTTTGCTTGTTGCTCTTCATCTGAAATCTGATTTAAGATTCTGTCAAATAATAACATCTCAGAAAATGTAGATGCGGTTTCTGCCAATGGTAAAGGTGCTTCTTGTATGAAAATTGATTTACCTGATGCTGCAATGCTGTGTATTGCATGTCCTAATTCATGTGCCATGGTGAAAACATCATTGGTCCTTCCTTTGAAATTTAGTAAAACAAAAGGGGTTATCTTTGGTGCTATTGTACTACAAAAGGCTCCGCTTCTCTTTCCAACTCTTACCTGAGAATCTACATGATCTTCTGTAAATACTCTTTTTGCAAATTCCCCCAAAGTGGGACTAAAACTATCGAGGGTTTGAAGTACTATCTTTACTGCCTTGTCATACGTGTACTTTTTTTCTTCTTTTTTTTGGATAGGTGCATACAAATCATATCTTCGAAGCTTTTTTACTTTTAAAATGCGTCCTTTCAATGAGAAAAATTTTCGAAATACATCTGCATTACTTCTGCATACTGAAATAAGTGACTTGACAGTTTTGTCGTCTACATCGTTTCCAATGTTTCTAACAGATATGGGTGATGCATATCCTCGAATTTTGATACACTCGTCTTTCCAATTCAGAACAATATTTTGATATATCTCACCCAGCACCCCTTTGTTCTTGTCAAATTGCGACAAAAGTGATTTGTATGCAATCTCTCGCGTTTTTGCTTTTGGGCTTCTTACAAGTTGTGTGAGTTCTTCTCTAGTATAGTTTCTTGTTTTTTCATCTATTTTTACGGTAAACTGGAACGCATTAGTAATTTTGTCATATATCTTTACAAGGGCAGAGTGACCAGTGACATCTAACGTGTTTATTATCTTCTCTTCAGGCTCTGATAATGAGTATCGTGCAAGTGTCCTTTTATGCCTGAGAAATTCATGCAGTTCACCTGTATGTCGCATTAATCTCTGTGCGTTTTTTTCATCAAGTTGTTTCTTCCACCATTGATCAAAAAATAAAGTACGGTTATCAATTTCTGCTCCAAACTGTCTCATTTTGGTAAGGAATGAAGTCATCTTGTCAGACTGGGTATCAGAAGAATATTCCAACGATGCATAGCCTGAAACAATGCCAAACTTTTCTGATATCTCTTCCAAGGCACGGAGCATAGCCACAAATTTTTTTTCCGAAATATTAGAAACAAGATTTTTCTTATTTTTTTCAAATTCTTTGACTTTGGAGTCGATCTCTTGCAGTCTGCCCTTAAATGCGGGAGAATAAGGGTCAATTACAAGTTCACTTAGGTTCCATTTGCCTAGCTTGAAAGGTCGCATTCGTTTTCAGTCTCTTGATTGTTATTAAAATACTATATGAAAAGAACTGAAAATGAATAACCATTTATCAATCAGGTTTTATCAGAATCAGTTCAATTGTTTTTTGATCAGATGATTTACTAGTACAAATCATACGCGGGCCTTATATGGCAAAACTGAGATATGGAACCATGAACAGCATGACTGCATGGAAATGTTATCGATGCAACTTGGTCTTCAAAGAACATTCGCATGTTACAATGCATGATGAAGTCTCACGACATCATGCAATAGAAGTAAAGTTAGCTGTTGCATGAACAATCTCTTCGTTTTGTATCACAAAATATGATATCGAAATGATGTTGGCAAGTATTACAAAGATCTTGCCAGTTCATATTTTAACAATAAGAAAAATGTAAAAAAATAGTTTAATTAAAAATAGAAAAATGGAAGATCTAGAGCTTTGATAAGCCTCTAGTCTTTGCTGTGAATGCAATTACGCTAATAATTGCAATTACAAGAACTAGTGACGCCACAGGACCAAATTCGGGTACGGTCTGGTTTCCAGCCATTGTGCTGTTTCCAGTCATGTTCATACCTGTCGTATTGTTTCCTGAAGGTGTAGTGGTAGTT
>JBARDK010000075.1:0-2726 GCA_049795075.1 Nitrosotalea sp.
ATAAAGAATGCGAAGTTCTCAAATTCGTCTTCAGACAAGAACATTCAACGATTATTTTACGACAAAGACATTTTGGCGCAGGATGCTGTCCTTGAACTCTACAATCGCGGCATAGAGATAAGTAAAATTCAAAAATGTTTCAGTATTGGAATGTTTGGAAAAAATAGAAAACTTGTACCTACAAAGTGGGGCATAACTGCAACTGATGATATCATTTCTAAATCTATGGTTGAACAAATAACAAGTTTTTCTGAGATTGATAGCTGTCATCTTTTCACCTATGAGCATCTTGGCAATTTGTATGCTGTAATCATGTTTCCAAGTAGGTGGATGTTTGAGATGCAAGAGGCATGGTACGATCAGGATGGAAACATAGGATTTGGGTCAGATTTTGAAGATATGAAAGGCCTTTCACACTATCCCGAGACTGCAGGAGCTCATTTTGCATCACGACTTGCCGTTGCTGAATATCTCTTGGCAACTAATGTCCAGGCAGGAGTTATGGTACTTCGCGAGATAAGACCCGAATATGCGGTTCCGGTGGGAGTCTGGCAAGTAAGAGAAGGAGTCAGGATGGCACTAAAACAAAAACCAGTCATAGTGTACAATTTTGAACAAGGCTTAGATCTTGCATGCCAAGGTATGAGTGTAGACAAGAAAGAATGGCTATCAAGAAGTAAATTACATAAAGCAAGAAATCAAAAATCAATAAAAGATTATTTCTAACTGCTAGAGTTTTTATTGAACGCGTTTTGCATCTAATTGTTGCAAAATAGAAGTATGATTATTGCTATAGCGATCATAGCATCACCGATAATTTTTGCGTTGGCCGCCTTTCCAGATACGTTCAGTCTTGGTTGGAATCAAGGCAGGGGAGGGCTTCTCTTTGCATTGGCATTTGTTGCAGCAGAATTAATAGGAATAAAACTTGAGATTCCAAAGAAAAGACTCATCGCGGCAGTTCCATTGGCAGGAGCAGCTATTGCATATTTGGTAGCCATTGAATTTGGTCTCAAAAGTTACCTTGCTACAATTGCTCCCCTGTTTCATGTTTTGTTATTAGATTCATGGGATTGGATGTGGGACTTTATTGTATTTGCCGTCTTTTTTGTATCTATACTAACTGTACTTTTTGGCAAGAGGTGGATAAGAATATCTCCAGCAGGTCCAATCTATACTGCCGGTACTGCAATAATTCTATCCCTTGATGCATTCTTTCCGTATGACTCACTTGGTCCATTACAGTATGTTGTACCATATCTTGTAAAGCTAGATGTCTTTTTAATAACAACTTTTAATCTGGGAATTGCCAGCGCACACGGGAATATTATGTTCCTAAACGGTGATCATGGTCCATTTGCACTTCAGGTATTTTGGCCATCGGCGGGTGTTCATAGTATGATCATCTATTCTCTTGTCATGATGGCATTTTTGCTAAAGATGAATATACCACGAAACAGAAAGGCTGTTTACTTTGTACTTGGAGTAGTTGGAACCATTGGAGTAAATGTAATTCGAATACTCTCTCTTTCACTATTTGTACTTAAAGTATCTACCAACGTAAATGAATTTCAATCATTTCATGGTATTGCAGGCGAGATAATGTTTCTTCCGTGGCTCTTTGTCTTTCTACTAATTGTCACGTATATAGAAACAAAGCGATTGAAAAAAAATGAAGTAAAAATTGCAAAACATGAATACGATAAAAATCAATAGAGAAGTAAATCCGGGAACATACGAGATCGAAGATATTTTTGACGGGCTAAAGGAAGTTGAAATTCTACGAAAGATCTTTGGCTCAAATATGGAACTTGATGATGTCTTTTCAAAGACAAAGGTAATTGTGGACACAAGTAGTCACTACATGCACGTAAAAAACGAAGATGCTATAATTGTGATTGGGCTGAACCATCTGAAAAACTCTGATAAGATAATTCTCTACCTTGACATAGTGCACGAACTTGTACATGTAAAACAACAAAGGCAAGGTCTAGACCTGTATGATAAATCCTACTCTTATGTGGATAGACCAACTGAAATTGAGGCTTACATTGTAGCTGTTGAAGAGGCAAAAAGGCTAGGTATGGAATACCATGAGATAATAGATTACTTGCAAGTGGAATGGATTACTCCTGATGAACATAAGAGACTTGCAACACACGTAGGGCTTAAGACGCCTTAAAAAAATCTTGTAATGTCTACTTGTCCGGCCACTTCTGAAAAATCAGAAACTTTTACACCTAGTCTTCTGATAAGCAACTTTTGATCCTCTAGGGACTCTTTGAGTAATTGAAGTGCGGTTTTTTTCAACTCTTCAAGACTGGATGTTGGATTTCTCAGCATTCTAGACTTTGTTCTATTTGAAAGGTCTTCTTGGACAAACTGTATTCCAACAGACTTGAAAACAAGATTGTCTCTTACAATGGCTTCATGCACATCTGCACAAAGTTGTTCAAGATCTCTTGATAAGAATTCGAAATCTTTTGTGTCTTGCTTTAATGTGACTATTCTGCTGTATTGTATTGGTTCTGCTCTTGGCGATACTGGCTCATCGTCAATTCCTCTTGCTGCATTGTACATGTAAGTTCCAATCTTTCGTCCAAATAGGCTGTTAAGTGAGAACACATCTAATCTTTTTAGATCCGATATTGTCTGAAGGCCCATCTCATGAAATTTTTCTTCAGATTTGTTTCCAATTCCAGGTATGACCTTAATTGGCAGTGAAT
>JBARDK010000076.1:0-45275 GCA_049795075.1 Nitrosotalea sp.
AATCCAGAACTCCTCAACATATCCAGTTGGGACAAGCTCTGCGTTGTTCTCAAGAAAATCGCCATAGCTTATGAGAATGTCTCCAAGATGTAGAATTTTTTCAATGTGCGGCTTTAGTTGAATTCCGTGGGAGGTATCCCTTATCTTGACTACATTTCCATTGTCTAGCCTGACAACTGGGGTATCAATTGAATCAACAAATGCAATAGTTGAGGCCTTTCCTGGAATGTCAAGTTTTATCTGAGTGCCAACTGCAATAACATGATCTAAAATTTCTGCAACTACTGGATGGACTCCAACTGATGCAAAGCCTGTGTTGCATGCACGCCCATATCGTAGCCTAAACCCGCCAAGTTTTTTTGGCATTGAAAGAACAGACCTGCCAGTAATTACCTCTCTCATTCTGTGAGCGGCCGCATCCTCGTCTCCAGTCTGGATGGCGCCCTTTAGGTCCTTGAGCCACTCCCAGCCATCTAGTTTGAATAAATCAATGAGTTTTAGCAACTTGCGAGACCTACCAATGAGCCCATCGTTGAGCACACGAAGTGCCCCTCCTCGAACTCTGTTGGTGTTTATTCTTACCATGTTTCTATGACTTACAATCTCGACTGGGTCGGTGTCTATACCATTAAGCTCCACAGGAATGTTGGAAATGGTGGCTACCACATCCTCATCTGGGACATGGAATTGAAAGCTTCCTACCTCTCTCTCATAGAGACGCAATTCCTCTACAAATCTGCCCGTCTCATCATCGTAGGAATTGGCTTTGTACTTGCCAAGTCCGGCAATCTTGCGTACATGGTCTGCAATAAGTATGGTAGATGCTGCTTCCGTACCCCCTGCAGAGCGTATGGGTCCTGCAAATGAGACTGACAGATAGTCAGAGCCGTCTGCGTTCTTCTTTATCTTGACCTCGCTTATTCCCTGAAGAGGGGCTATTGTAACGCCTTCAGTCACTATTGCCAATCCTACACGTACTGCCAGGTCGAGCTTCTCTTGCAGGTCTGTCTCAGGACTGGAATACTTGCCTTGGGCTATCTCTTCTGCAAGTTTGAGTGCTGCTAGCTCCTTTGTTGTTGTCTGGATGAGGTTTCTGAGATTTTCTGTGACGTCAATATCGTGCATTTTTGATACACGATCAGCAAGGTCAAACGCTATCTTGGGCTCTACCATTCCAGAGGAATCTGCCAGTGTAGCCTTTGCAGCGGCAGCTTTTTCAAAAATAGAAAAGACCTCATTTGATAGTTTGCTATAATACTCAAAATATGACTCTGGCATTGGGACTTCCTTGAGTCTCAATGCGATATTTTCAGACATGCTATTTCCTTACAGACTGGATGGCTTTTACTATATCTGCTATTGTTTTGAAACTTCCGCCTTTTTCAATAAATGTTCCAATTACTATGGCATCGGCACCTGCCTTTACGATCTCGCCAGCAGTATGGGCATTTCGAATTCCTCCACCAACTATGAGAAATCCCTTGAAGAGTTTTCTAACAGCTGCTACCATCTCCGGCCTAACGTTTGATTTTGCGCCAGAGCCTGCTTCAAGATATACAAATCTCATGCCCATGAATTGCGCAGACAGGGCATACATGGCTGCCAAACTTGGTTTGTCAAATGGGATTGTTCTTGCAGAACCAACATGCCATACTGTTGTTCCCTCACCAATTATGATGTAGGCTGTTGGTAGAGGTTCGAGGCCAAATCTAAGTACATTTGGAGCCCCCAATGCCTGGGCTTGAGAGATAAAGTATGGGTTATCAGAGTTCAATAGTGAGCTAAATAATATAGCGTCTGCTCCTGGAACAATACCTGTAACATTTCCTGGAAATAGTATCACGGGAATCTTGACAGATCTTTTGATGTTTTTGACAGTCTCTGCCATGGTTATCTGGTCAGTTGCAGATGAGCCTCCAACCAGTATGATTGAGGCGCCGCTCTTTTCTGCATCCTTGGCAAGCTGTGATGCAGAATTTTTTCCATCGTTTTCTGAATCAATTAATACGAAGAGTAAAGCCCCTTTCTTCTTTCTGGAGGCGATTAGGTATCTTTCTACACTTTGCATATGACTGGTTGATAGCTATTCGTTAAAAGTTTAATTGAATAAAGTTATACAGATATGTATAGCTTTGAGCACACTCCCAGAAGATAATTTGAATAATATAGTAAAACAAATTATAAAAAAATCATCATTTACAGAGCGCCAAATTGAAATTATTTTAAAAAGGCGGAACCTATCAGACTCCCAGTTTACCATAACTAAAGGGGCTTTCTATAGGCAGGTCGGGCAGTCCCAGGAGAAGTTCGAGGCGTTATGCTATTCCTGGATACTGCTTAAAGCATTAGGTATCCTTCGTGAAGAGGACATGGATGTGATAAATCGCCTCTCAGAACAGGTTTCTGTGATAAAAAATAGTGATGTTTTCCCTGAACGTGAGGAACAAGTCATCATTGTGATACAAGAGTTGTTAGAACGAATGTGTAAGTTGTGATTTTTTGTGCGTGTGAGCGTGCCATACATGAACAATCTGTGACAAAGACGTTTGTGATTGATGTGTATTGTGTAAAATTATTTTACTCAAACATGATAAATCACATTGGTTATGATATGTAGTGATGTTAGTAGACATAGACGTAGGAATGATTTTGGGTGTAATAGCTTCGTTTGTGATTGGTATTGCATGTATAGTAGCATACAATAAAGTCAAACCACGCCTAGAGTCACAAAGCAATGATCTAAAAATTTTGGTAGAACGATTACAATATTATGAAAATTTATTAATAGATATGAAAATTAAGTTAGATTCATTAGAACTGGCCAAGGAGCCTGAAGAACTTGTACGGGCACAAATTCCAAAGCCAAAGGAGCAGAAGCAAGAGCCGGCTATAGTTATGGAGGTAAGAGAAGAGAAACCCAAGGAAAGAGTACATAATATGACTTTTGGAAGCGCGATAGAATACGTATTACGATTAATCACAGAAAAACCCATGACATCACGTGACATCCAGGTCACAATAGGAAGGACCCGGGAACATACATCACGTATGATGAAGAAGCTCTTTGAGGAAGGTTTGGTTGAGCGAGACATGCGGACAAAGCCCTTTACTTACAAGATAACTGAAAAAGGCCTCATTAGGATAGGGTCGCTAAAGGCCCCGACAGTGGAAAGCTAGCTAAAGGGTTTTGATCTGGTTTAATCCAAGTCCTTTGGTCTAGTTTTACAGGTTTTTGGTTGTTGCAAAGTTACCCTAAGGATTTTTGGGTCAAAAATGGAGAAAAATCAACATAAATTATTAATCTTATTTTATAATAAAATCTTAAATTATTGAACTTATAATGAATGGTATGTCAGATGTGGAGCAGCTCATAAAGATAACCTCGGCAGGTACGATCTCAATCCCGAAGGACTTTAGGAGATATCTTGACCTTCAAAAGGGAGATTATGTTAAGGTAACAGTTGAGGGGGACCGTTTGGTTGTCAAGAAGGCGATGATTTCCTAAGTCGCGGTCCGTTCTCTTTGGACTAGTTTGAGTATCTGGTAGTTCCATTCCTTTCCATTTCTCTCTCTTGCAACTCTTCCCTTAAGAGCGAACCTTGAGAGGTATGTGGATATCACGCTTAGTTTAATTGGCTCCTCATACTCGTCCTCATATTTTTCAAGTATTATTGAAGAGGTAAACTTGCCCATTGGAAAGTGCTTGTCCACAATGTTCCAGATTTTGGCTCCAACGGTATCAAGATGTACTGATTCCTCGGGCTCCTCTATATTCATCAAATCCATTAATTCAAATATCTTTAGCATCTTTTCACGGGTAACATTGCCCTCTAGGCTGAGGTTATACTTGGCGCCTTCTGCATCCTCCAGGTCTATTCGTATTCGTTTTCTTGCCATCGTGATCGATCAGGTTAACACCTTAACACTTGAACGGATCATAGAAGAATTGTTAACAAGTAAGTTTGTTAACATTCACCGCGTAGTCCATGCGTAGACACTTTTTCCATCTTAACAGGCATCCCTATGCTTTTATCTATGAATAGGCCAAAACCACGCCTAGAGTGGAAATAATGGGGTCCATTTAGGCATATTAACAATGTTAAGGTCCATCTTCACGCCTAGAGTGGAAATAATGGGGTTATTTTGGGCTCTTTGCTGTTCCACCTTAACACCAACTTCACTAATTGTTAACCAGCTCCAAGAACACCCACACACCTTTTCTTCCACTCTAGCTTTATTAAAAATAATTTTTTTTAAGAAAATAAAAATAATTAATGATATACTAAATTTGAATTAGTTATTCTGTTCTAATCTAATTAGTATGGTAGAGTCCATATGTGGATAGAGAAGAAACAACGGTGTGTGGGTTGATGACAAGAGATCCGATTGATAAATTACTTGATGATGCAGCAAGCGGCAAATCATTATTCAAAAATAGAGAGGTATTGCATTTTACATTCATACCAAACATGGTATTGCATAGAGATGACGAACAAAAAAAAGTTACCCAATCACTTATTCCATTATTGAAAAAGGCCAGACCATCAAACCTGTTGATATATGGCAAACCAGGTACAGGCAAGACATTAGTTGTAAAAAAAGTACTAGACAAGATTCAAGAGCGGGTTAAGGATGGCTCATATCCAATACAACTGCTGTACGCAAATGCAAAAGAGGAGACTACACTATACGGCCTTTTGGTAAAATTTGGCCGCCAGTTGGGGCTTGCGTCACAAAAGGAGCTGCCAACAACCGGACTATCAATCAGTGAAGTCTTCAATAGGCTAATAGCAGTAATTGAAAAGAATGGCCTCAATGCTGTCTTTGTAGTAGATGAGATTGATTATCTGGCAGAACTGGTATCAAAGACAGGAAAGGATGTTTTCTATTCATTAACCCGAGCAAATGAGAGATTGAAAAAAGGCTCACTTACCTTGATTGGCATATCAAATGACCTAACGTTCAAAGAAAGGCTGGACCCCCGAGTTCTAAGCAGCCTAAGCGAGGAAGAGATTGTCTTTACCAATTATACGGTTAACCAGATCAAGGAGATATTGACAGACAGGATCAAGGAAGCCTTTGTTCCAAACATAGTGGAACAAGCCGCCCTGAACCTATGCTCTGCAATGTCAGGCCAAGAACATGGCGATGCCAGGCGGGCAATAGACCTACTTCGTGTGGCAGGCGAGATATCAGAACGGGAGCAGTCTGATGTTGTAAAAGAAGACCACATTCGCAGGGCCTCATTGAAGATGGAAGAGGACAAGGAAACAACAGCACTCAACTCATACCCCCTTCATGAAAAACTACTCATACTTGCGGTAATGAAGGCAAACGGCACCACAACAGGCGAGATATACCACTCCTACAAGAATCTCTGCAAGATTACTAGACAGAAGGAGCTCACACAGCGCAGAGTAACCCAAATGCTAAGCGAGATTGAGATGACAGGACTCATCTCAGGCAAGATAATCCACCAAGGTATGCATGGAAGAACAAAAAAATTTGCTTTGACACTAAATCCAGACACCATAAAAAAAGCATTCAAGGAAGACTTGGCCTTGGAAGATCTTCTGTAACTAATCTTCTTTCTCGGTAAAGTCTTTTGTAAAGACCTTCATTGTAGCCAAGTTTACAATTATGGCTATTCCAGGTGTTGGGACAATTCCACCGCTTGCCTGATAGTCAGTCTGGCTCTGCCAGGCCCCGGAATTGACCATCAATGTTCCTTTGTACATGTCAAGATCAACAACATGAACATGGCCGGAATGAAAGATATCTGGAACTTCATTTATCACCATAAAATCTTCAAGCTCAGGCGCAATTGGGGTACGCTTTCCATAAATCGGACTAAGATGCCTTGTCCTTAACAGTGCCCGCATTGCCCTTGCTGGCTGTGCATAGCTTAGGCCCGGAGTAGTTCCCACTACATCATCAAGGCTCTGGCCATGAAACATCAATACCTTTACACCATTGAGATCCA
Source organism: Nitrosotalea sp. (assembly GCA_049795075.1). Classification (GTDB taxonomy): domain Archaea; phylum Thermoproteota; class Nitrososphaeria; order Nitrososphaerales; family Nitrosopumilaceae; genus Nitrosotalea. The sequence continues at coordinate 5,984 of JBARDK010000076.1, forward strand.
AAAAGGCAGGATTTCCTAACATGAAAAAATTCTCTCTATTCCACAAACTCATGTTGTGTTTTTCTGGTATGGCAGGCTGGGGAAGAGCTCTTCTACCGGGGTCATGGTTGCCAGGAATTATGAAGGTCTTGATATGTTTTGGAATCTTGTCTAGCATCTGAGCCGCCTTTGCCATCTGGTCGTCCATATCCATGATAAGCAACTCCTTGTCTTGATTTGGAAAGATTCCAATCCCGTCAACAATATCTCCACATATCAAGAGAAATCGGACCTTTCTTGCTATTGGATCGGGACTTGAAAGCCAGGAAATAAACTCTGTAAATTCCTTTTCCATAAAATATCTACTACCGACGTGAATGTCTGATATCAGGACAGCATACGTCTCAGTCTTTGAACGATTTGCTATGTGCTCTGGGACATCTGGGACTAGAAGCTCCTTTGCGATAAATCCACCATTTTTGCCATTTGTAACGCCCACCATTACAAACTGGTCCATTAAAAGCGAGTTTGCAGTCTCCTGTAATTCTTGATTCCATACCAGAATCTCCACAGAACCGGTAGGGTCATCTATTACCAGCTTGGTTACATCTCGGTCAATCCTTCTATCCATCAGGAGGCCTGCAACAAATGTCTCCTCACCAAGCTTGCCATCTGTCACATTTTTAATTGGCGTAAGTTTCTTTGCCTGCGATCGCTGCATCATTATTTTAAGTAGTTTTGAGTATCTATCAGAAAAAAGGGCTGTAAAACCAACTATTCCCTCTGCTGATGTGATCTTTTTTGTAGGGTCAAACAATATTTCATGCCTATCCTCAACACTATCATCAACTTCTGATTCTACAAACATTTTGAGGTCACTTTGATTTATCAAAAACAAGTTTTGCTTTGCCTTTTCACGAACAACTTGCTTAATTATATTTTGGAGTTCCTTTACATCTATCTTTTCTAATATCTTAAAAGCATCGGGATGAATCTGAAATCCCTTGCTCAGGGCATATGTCACTGCTGATGATACCTCTTCTTTCACAAACTGTCATAATACAACTTTTAATTAAATCTGTTCGAGCTGTCAACCCTCAAATAACTCCTCAAAACAAACTCGTTGTTGGTAAAAAGGCGAGTCTTAATTTTTCTGATCTTCATTGCAATATTTTCAATTGCATATTCTGTTGGCAGTGAAAGCAACATATCAGAAGAAGATTCCAAGTCATTTGTTAAAGACTTTCAGCATACTGTAGAAGGAATTGACGCAATAGGAATTTTTACTCATAACACATCTGTTGCATTGCCCATGTTCCTGCCAGGTTTTGGAATAGCATGGGGGTCCTTTGCTGCATGGTCAACTGGACTTGCCTTTAAGGCACTAGTATCTACTACACCAACACTTGCAAAACTTCCACCACTTGCAATACTCTATCTCTCACCTTTTGGCGTAATGGAGCTAATTGCCTATTCCATTGGAATGTCAAGAAGTTTTCTTCTCATCAATACCATATTGAGGAGGGGAAACCTCAGGGAAGCACTACGTCCAACAGCAATCGAGATAGGAATTGTAATTGCGTTGCTACTAGCGGCGGCATTCATTGAATATGCCATGATCCAAGAATTTGGCTCGACACTGGTTAATCCCAAAACACACTAGATTCGTTTTTATTTTAACACCAAACAGTCAAGATAATGCTTGGCCTTAAGATTCACACACTTCCAAAACTAAACAAACCCATAATGATAGCCGCGCTTCCAGACATGGGAAACGTTGCGGGAATTGGAATGGAATTTCTTATAAAAAAACTAAAAGCAAAACTATTTGCAGAGATCTATGCGTTCTGGCCGCCAGCGGTCTCGTATGAACAGGGGCTGATAAAATATGATCAATCAAGCTACAAATTTCATTATTCACAAAAGGAAAACATTGTGTTCTTTTCCGGAGAGTTTAATCCCTCTGATCCTCGACGTCTTTACGAACTGTGCTATGAGGTAGTTGGCATGGCAAAAAAGCTCAAAGTAAATACGCTCTATTCCATTGGAGCTGCCTTGAGGCAACCCAGTCCTGCCGAGCCCAAATTGTTTGCTGTCACAACAACACCAAAACACCTAAACTTGCTAAAGAAGAAAAAGTTAGAACCATTCAATGGACAAGGCCAGATAGCTGGCTTCAATGGTTTGGTATTGGGAATTGCAAAGGAAAAGCAGCTTGACAGCATTTGCATTCTGGGAGAAATAGACAATCCAAATGTCATTCAACCAAGGTCAGCTCAGCTCATACTTGCAAAACTTTTGCAGGTTTTGGAGCTTGGGCCACTGGACATGAAAGAACTAGAGGAGGAGGAAAAGAGAAAACAGTTCATGGAACAGCAAATGAGCTACATGAGCGGACTAGCTAAAAGAGATAATCAACCGGGAATTGCCTAATTGTTTGAAGAAATTATACCCAGCCATTAAATACGAGTTTTGACTTTAGCTAATCAAATGAGGGCCAGTGTACCATCACTAATTGCAATTGCAGGATTTCTAGTTATGCTCTGCTTTTCTTCTAACGCATATTCTGATTTTATATCTACTGACAAATACCTGATTGAAGCCACAGGTTTTGTAGCAGGCACACAAAACATTCTTGATTCCACACTTGACATACAACTAACTGCAGGCACTCAAAGTGGAAGCAGCATACTTTCTACACTAGATAACGGTCTTGTTACAATTAATGGTGATAATTACCTCAACTCTGGTAATTGGACAACCACCCTGTTACGGGATGGAAAATTTCTGCTTCTTAAAGGAAATGCACAGGACCAGGGAGGCAATACGATACAACTCAATCTCTTTGGAAGACAGATACAAAGCAATCAGGACGGTGTTGTTTACAGCATTACTGGTAAGATAATAGGCTCGGAAACATTCAGAGTTATTTACAGCGCAAAAATAATCACTGCTGGAACATACACTCCACCTGTAACTTCACCAACTTCGCAAACAACACCCACATCACAACAGAACCAAACACAATCAAATGTTGTAAGAATAAGTATAGTTTCCGGCGCATCCAATCCAACCAATCTGGTCTTTTTCTCCCCCTCTGTTGCCACTGTAGCTCCTGGCACCACTGTAATCTGGACAAACAATGACAGCGTACCTCATAGAATAATGAGCGGGGTGGCATCTGTTACTGGCGGGAATTCCTCATCTCCAACATTTGCTTCTGACGGAATGATAGACAGTGGCATAATAGCTCCTGGCAAATCTTTTCAATACACCATAACCAATTTTAATTCCAAAGCCTATCTTAGTGCTGCAGCAGCACAATACCTGAATTTACCGCCAGATCAAACTGCTGGTGATATCACCTTCTTTGATCCTAGTTATACTTGGATGATAGGAGTGATAAGTCCCATGTCAGTCTCAACTCCAACACAAACAGTCCAGATTAACATATTGCCAGGGGCATCAACTGCCACAACTAACCAATACCTATCTCCATCTTCTGTACAAGTTACACCAGGCTCTACAATTGTTTGGGTAAATCAAGACTCTGTTGCACACAGAATCATAAGCGGTCAACAACAATCTATAACAACTGGTAATACTGGAAGACAGGTCATCACAGCTCCTTCATTTAACCCTGACGGAAAGCTAGACACTGGCATAATAGCTCCGGGTCAAAGTCTCAAGTTCACGATAACCGGAATAGGCGTATACTCTTTTTACGATCCATCAAACACATGGATAAATGGTAACATCCTTTCGGTTTCACAAATATCATCAATGCCGCCAGTGCAAGTAAGCATTTTACCGGGATCATCATCAGCTGGAGGGGCTGCTTCCCAACAAAATCAAAACTATGTTAATGGATATTATACTCCGGATCAAGTCCAAATTGCTCCTGGCACTACAATAATCTGGACAAACAATGACTCTGTTGCTCATTCAATATGGAGTGGCACTGCCACCCTCAGTACAGTTAATCCATACACTCCAGACGGCAAGATAAAGAGCGGCCCAATTACACCTGGCCAAAGCTTTCAGGTCATCATTAACAGTACTGGAATTACTAGGTTCTATGATCCATCATACACATGGATGAATGGCATAATTGTCTCAATTCCATCCACACAAACTCATACCATCAATTCTGGTACATATACGGGCCCTACGCCAAGCCTCCACTAGATAGGAAAAACCACGTTACTTGAAATTGATATATGATTCCAGTCTTGTCTGATCAAACACCATTACGGAAAGATCAGAGAACTGCTTTCCTTCCAAATCTTTTACCGTTCCAACAAAACAAGTCTCCTTTTCGGTTGTCAGAAACTCAAAAACATGCACCTTCATACTTGAGGTGTTAAACCCATGATTTTTCAGATAAACTGCAATTTCTGACTGCATAAAGTGCTTGGCTGGTTCCTTAGGCCATGGGCGTGGCACGAGTACCACACTCAATCCATCTATTAGCGCTTTTTGGAGTTCGAGTTTCTTCTCTTCAATGCTTGTTGATATGTGCATAGTTATGACTCTGCTTTTGTCCAATGGCACTCTTGACTTTGATGCAGCTACCTGCACTGAACTTATACCTGGAATAACCTGCACGTCCCCAAAAATCTCAATTAATCTATCAACAACCTCTGATTCAGAAAAATTCACATCTCCTGTAAATGGTACAACACAAGTCTTGTTTCCAAGTGATTTTGAGACCTTTTGGTATATCTCTTCTTGATCTTGCATAGTGATCTCATGCACTTCTTTATTTTTGGTTAGCTCTTCAATTGTCTTGAGTGTATACTTGTAACCTATGATAACATCAGAATTTGTCACAACCTCCTTTACTACATCTGTAACATATTTTGGTGAGCCAGGCCCTACTCCTACTGCAAAAACCTTTCCCATTGTGGCATCTTTTACAATGTTCAATATAATTCACAATTTGAGAATCACAATTAGCTTTTATTTGCCGGTCCAAAATCTTTATCATTGGATTCCAGAATAATCCCGGTTTCTCTCTTTTTACTCCTAGTTATTTTTGTTCCAAATTCTTTTGCAAGTTCGCAAAACTCTACGCTAGACTCTCAGGGAAACTATGCAAATCCATCCCTTGGTATAGCATTTCAGGCTCCAGACGGCTGGACAGTCCAGGAACCAAACAAATCACAACCCAATGCGCCAGACATTGCCGTGATAGCTCCATACTCAAATGGACTTACATCCTCGATTTCATTTATTGTTGAAAATACAAATGGAACATCACTTGATGATTATGTCAAAAATAAAATTAATCAGTTGGCCAGTGCCAACCAATCAAGTAACATAGCGCTTTTGTCAGAGCAAGACGGAACTGTAGACGGGATTGCTGCCAAAATATCACTGCTTCAAGAAAATTTTACTTCACAGAACAGCAGCAATGTGATAAAATTCAAACAAGTAATAGTACTGGCAAATGATGAATTTTATACAATAACTTATGCAAGTGAGGAGAAAAACTTTGACAGCGATCTGTCAAGCTATGACCAGCTATTAAGCTCAATCAAATTTGTAAACAATGATACGTCTTCCTGGCTTGACTATCTTTCCATTGGTATAGTAGCTGGTGCATTAATTGTGGGTCTAGTCATGATTAAAAGAAAAAGAAAATCATTGCAAAAAAATTAGGCAATCTGCAAAACAACCTCTGACCACCTAAAAATCCATTTTTTCACTGTGATAGATAGAATTGGGTGCGCTAGATTTGGGCTAATAAATAGGTCCTGTGAAAGGCTTCTGTATTTTCAATCATTCTAATCCTTTGTAAATGAGCGAAAGATAAAATACCGTATTGTAGAGAACTAGAGTATGAAGAAGGAGTACATTGTAGTAAGGATCGAGGGTTCCCCCGATGGTACGCCGTATGTAGTGGTCTCGTTGTCCTCGTCTAAAGATTTCAAAGAACAAAACAGTACTCCAATGTCCCCTTTTGGCTCTGGTGTTATGGGATTTACCAACATGGATGACATGATAAAAGGCCTTAACAAAGTGATGGCAGGAGGAGGAATGACAGGCATGGGTGGTGGAATGACCTCTATTAAACTAGATATGCATGAATACAAGGAACTAAACCTCTCAGTAGGAGACAAGGTGTATCTAGAAATAACAAGAGCCGAGTCTCTTGGAATCTAGGAATCTGCACTAGTTTTTATCGGGAAATTTCTCCACGTAAGATTTCATATGCTCTTGAGGCATCCTTTTCATGCAATACTAGGATAATATCATCTTGGCCAAAAAAGGCATTAACAAGTTCAATCCCATCATCATGCAAAATCTCTGATACGTACGACACCACATCTGATTCATTTCCAGATTGAGGAATCTGAATGCTTATCTTTGCAAGCCCGGTTTGGAAAAAATTCTTGTGTGAAGAAAAGGATTCAAGTAATTTTCTAACATCACTGATGTCTTCAGTTAAGAACCTAAACGAGTCTGTAAATCTGAAAAAGTCATAATCTGGATCAATTCGAGTAAATCCATCCATTAACACCATTGCGTCCTTCATCGCAAAATCTTGTGAGGAGAATTTGATATCTAGTATTCCATCTGTAAGCGAGAGTCTGGCATTTTTTAGTGCAGACCCGCTTTGTATGTCGTCCTTTTTCTCAAAGGAATCTGCATACCTCTTAATTGCTACTACAATTGTGTTGAGGTTCACAGGGCCGCCCATCTGGGCTTCCACATCTTTTTGGATCTTAACAGCAAGCGCTGTATAGTTTACCAGGTCCATCTTGATACAATCATAAATTGATCTATTTTTGGTGATTATCTCTCGAACAGTATCTGGAACCGAAAGACTAGCTGTACGCATACAAGGGTATTTACTATTGTCAGCTATATTAGTTTATGTAAGAATCAGGCATATAATTCTCCTAAACTTTATATAATGTCAGAACTATGACATACTATGGATAATTATGACATGATAGAATCAGATGAGTTTGACAACCTCTTCCAAAGAATGATGCGACCTTTCAAAGAACTAGACGACGTATGGAACAAGATGAGAGATTCTTCAAACCTGCAGACATTTGGTCCGTATTACTATGGTTACTCTGTAACAGTAGGGCCTGATGGCAAACCTGTAGTAAAAGAGTACGGAAACGTTGGAAACGCTAGACCAAGTCTTCCTGCAACCGCAGAGACAAGAGAACCTCTTGCCGATGTAATAGTAGATGACAAAGAGAAGGCTCTGAAAATTGTGGCCGAGATGCCAGGTGTTGAAAAGAAAGACATCAAGATCGAAGTAATAGGACGTACGATCTTAATCGATGCAGAACACGAAGAAAGAAAATACCATACCAAGATACCTATCAAACAAAAAGTCGATGAAAATTCTGTCAAGGCAGCTTATGCCAACGGAATTCTCGAAGTAAAGTTCCAGCTAAAGGAAGAGGAACGACCAAAAGGAAAAACTGTGGAGGTTGAATAAACTTCCTTTATTTTTTATGGTGATTAAATTATGAGTGAAATTACATTAAGAATTGCAGAGGCGTCACAGCGACATGTGGGCAAAGGCATTGCCGTAGTTGATCCTAAAGTTGTTGAAGACAACAATTGGGAAACTGGCAATATCTTGGAACTAGTAGGAAATAGGAAAAGTCACACAAAGCTGTGGCCTGGCTCTACTGAACAATATGGAACTGGAATAATAAAGATAGATGGTACCACAAGACAAAACATTGGTGCAGGAATAGGCGAAAAAATTTCTGTAAAAAGAGTTGATGCGCAGGAAGCAAAACAAGTAACAGTATCTCCAATTGAAAAACTCAGTGCAGAAGGCTTGCAAGAATATATGCAGGCAAACTACATCGGCCACGTACTAACTATTGATGACGCTCTTATAGTAACAACACAACTTGGTGGAAAAACCCAACTTGTGATAACAAGTGCTACACCGTCTGGAAAACCTGTTGTGGTCACAGAGCAAACTGAATTCAAACTAGGCTCAATGACTAAAGCCATTGATAACTCTGTACCTAGAATTACATATGATGACTTGGGAGGCCTCAAAAATGAGGTACAAAAGATACGTGAAATGGTCGAACTTCCTATGCGACATCCGGAATTATTTGAAAAAATTGGAGTTGAGGCACCAAAAGGTGTCTTGCTTTATGGACCTCCTGGAACAGGAAAGACGCTCATTGCAAAAGCCGTTGCAGGTGAGACCAATTCTCACTTTATCTCAATCAGTGGTCCTGAAATAATAGGTAAATTTTATGGTGAGAGCGAGGAAAGACTGCGTGAATTATTCAAGCAGGCCGAAGAAAACACGCCAAGCATAATTTTCATAGACGAAGTTGACTCGATTGCTCCAAAACGAGAAGAAGTAACTGGCGAGGTAGAAAAAAGAGTGGTATCTCAGTTGTTGACATTAATGGACGGAATGAAGTCACGAGGAAAAGTTGTAGTAATTGCTGCCACTAACAGGCCTGATTCAATTGATCCTGCGCTTAGAAGGCCAGGAAGATTTGATCGCGAAATTGAGATAGGAATACCCGATGCAACTGGAAGAAAAGAGATACTTGATATCCATACGCGAGGAATGCCACTTGAAGAAAAGGTCAACTTGGAACAAATTGCCAGGGTGACTCATGGATTTGTCGGGGCAGACCTTGAGATTCTTGCAAAAGAAGCTGCAATGAGGTCCTTGCGAAGAATATTGCCTGACATTGATTTAGAAGAAGAAAAGATTCCTGCAGAAGTTTTACAAAAGATTGTGATAACTGAGAGCGACTTTAAAGATGCACTAAAAGAAGTGAGGCCATCTGCACTAAGGGAAGTTCTAGTTCAAGTCCCTAATGTTACATGGGAAGATGTTGGCGGGCTGGAATCACTAAAGGATGAACTTTACGAGGCAGTAGAGTGGCCTCTAAAACACAAGGAGGCATTTGAATACACGGATGTTAAAGCACCAAAAGGTGTCTTGCTTTATGGACCTCCTGGAACAGGAAAGACGCTCATTGCAAAAGCAGTAGCACATACAACAGAATCTAATTTCATAAGCATCAAGGGACCCGAACTACTCTCAAAGTGGGTTGGGGAATCAGAAAAAGGAATACGCGAAATCTTCAGAAAAGCACGCCAAGCTGCTCCATGCATAATATTTCTCGATGAGATGGATTCTCTTGCCCCAAGTAGAAGCTCTGGTGGCTCAGACTCACACGTTACAGAAAGAATAGTATCTCAGCTCTTGACAGAGATTGACGGTCTTGAAGAACTGCACAATGTGTTGGTGATTGGAGCTACTAACAGAGTAGACTTGATAGACAGCGCATTGCTAAGGCCTGGAAGATTTGACAGGATATTGGAAGTACCGTTACCAGACTCAAAAGGGCGTGAAAACATCTTTAAGATACACACCAAAAACAAGCCGCTTGCAGATGGTGTGGATATTGCAAAACTTGTAGAACTGGCTGATGGGTTCAGCGGTGCAGAAATTGAGGGTGTATGCAACAGGGCAGCCATGAGTGCAATAAGGAGATACGTCAACAATGGGGGAAAATCTGTCAAATCGATAAAGATAACTCAGGAAGACCTTGAAAATGCAATTGAGAAATTACTGCCAGGAAAGATCACGCCACGACAAGCTGTTACATTATAGCTTATATGATTAAATCAGGTTAATACAAGTAACGGCAAAAGAAGCAGTTCTTTATCAGAAACTACCTGATGATAAGGTAAGATGTACAGCTTGCGCTAGGTATTGCGAAATTGGAAAAAACCAGATAGGTCTTTGCGGTATAAGGGCAAACAACAACGGAAGACTTGATCTTTTGGCATATGGCAAAGTAATAACTGGCCATGTTGATCCAATCGAGAAAAAACCTGTGACCCACTACTGGCCTGGGTCTAGCATATTTTCCATTGCCACTACGGGCTGCAATTGGCTTTGCAAATATTGCCAGAATTATGATATCAGTCAGCGAAGAAAAATCGAGGGAGTTGATATGACCCCCGAAGAGGTAGTAAATCTGGCCGTAAGCTCAGGCTCTCAAGGAATCGCTTACACATACAACCAGCCATCAATATTCATCGAGTTTGCAAGAGACTGTGGAGTTATTGCAAGGAAAAATGGATTATTCAATATCTTCGTATCAAATGGTTACGACACTCCAGACACTGTAAAGATGATGGACGAGTTTCTTGACTGCATAACGGTAGACTTTAAGGGAAATGCAGAACCGCAATTTACTCGAAGATACATTGGCGTTCCAGATCCCCAACCCATCTTTGACACTCTCAAGGAAATAAGAGACAAGACCAAGATTCATGTGGAGATAACTGACTTGGTGATTCCTCAAGTGGGTGACAACTTGGAACATGCAGCCAAACTTTGCAAATTTATCTACAATGAATTTGGACCTGATATGCCAATTCACTTTCTAAGATTTCATCCAGATTACAAGATGATGGAATTTGAATCAACGCCAATTAAGACACTTGAAAAACACCATGAAATAGCAAAAAAAGAGGGTCTTAATTATGCATATCTTGGAAATGTTCCAGGGCATCATCTTGAACATACATACTGTCCAGAATGCAAAAAAATTGTGGTAAAAAGATATGGCTTTGATATTCAAGGGTGGTATCTTGACGATAACAACAACTGCAAATTCTGTGGTAATAAGATACCAATAGAAGGACATCTAGCAGAAAATTACAAGCAAAACAGATTTCAATTCGTACTCTAGATTGCTACAGCCCTAACAGGAGATCCCGTGGCATCCTTTAGCTTGAGAGGTAACACTATCAGCATAAAACCAGTTCTTTGAATTTTGTCAAGATTGCAGAGATTTTCTAAAATCAAAATTCCACTCTTTAATAGAACACGATGAGCAGAAAATTTTGAATCCTTGCCCAAATCAATACTAGGCGAGTCAATGCCTATCAGGCTAACCTTCTTTTCTGACAGATACTTTGCGGCACTTGCTGAAAGCCCTGGGTTTTTGGTGAAATAGTCTTTTCTTGTTATGTTTCTTGACCAGCCGGTCCCAAAGATTATGGCTGAATTAGGTGGTATCTTGCCATTTCTTGCTTCAAAGCTGACAATGTCATTTCGAGTGATTGGCATGTCAGGGCCCTTTCTTATATTGCATAAAATAGCGCTGGTGATTAATCTGTTAAGAGGAATCTTGTCTATCTTGATCCCTTTTTCTATGAAATGATACGGTGCATCAAGGTGGGTTCCAGAGTGCGAGCTTAGGAAAATTAGCTCAAGATTGTATCCGTCAGTTTTTTTATCTGCCCATGAAATGAATTGGGGACGCGGAGAGCCTGGAAAACTTGGAAGCTTGTTTGAAATCTCAAGTGTTAGGTCAATTGGTTCCACAAAGTTAGTTGGAATCGGTGATAAATCAATTTTGATGTTCATAACCAAAAGTTAAATATTGTGAAAAGGAAATTACCTCATGCCAACTACTTACATACTGATAAACTCTGATCTAGGCTCTGATGTCGAGATAATTCAGAAAATCAAGGAAATACTGGACAAAGAAAACGGCGTAAAATACGAAGTTCAGGGGGTCTATGGCGTTTATGATATTATAATCAAGATCACAGCTGATTCAATGGATCATTTGAGGAATATCATTACTAATAGCATAAGAAAGATAGACAAAGTTTACTCTACCCTGACAATGATGGTAATAGAAGAGCAGGAAAAGTAGCTAGTTTCTTCTTAATGCGTCAATTACCCGTAAAATCTCTGATTCTGTGTTAAAAAAGTGCGGCGAAGCCCTGATTACTTTCTTAGAAAATATCTCTCGCACGGCAAGTACCATGTTTTCCTTTTCTAGCCTTTTGACTATTGACTCGAGATTCTGGTCTTTAATGGCAAACGAGACTATGCTTGTTCTTTTTCTGTCTTCTTGGGGCCAAACAGGACCATACCACGTATCTTTGATAACTCTTCGCGCATCAAGTTTGCAAGTTTGACATTTTGATTCCTTATTTTTTCAATTCCTGTCTTGAGAAGGAAATTTACTGATGCCTCAAGCCCGGCTGCGCCTACCCAGTTGCGAAACCCTGCCTGAAATCTTGCAGGCATTTCTTTGTGAATTATTTTGTTATCGTGAAAAATTGCGGACTCACCACCTATCTGTAGTGGCTCTACCAATTCGCTTGATTCTTTTTTACAGAAAAATATTCCCATGCCCATTGGACCACAAAGCCACTTTGATCCGTTAAAGGACATAAAGTCACATTTTATCTTGTTTACATCGACATCGCTGATGCATCCAACTGTTTGCGCGGCATCAATAAAGTAAGGTATGCTCTTCTGTGCAAGATATTCACCTATCTCCTCTACTGGAAGAATTGCTCCAGTGTTAAACAGGGCATGGCTTAGAACAACAAGTTGGGTCTTTCCATCAATCATCTTTTTTAGCGAATCAAACTGAAAATATCCAGTTTCATCAATAGCTATCTCCCTTAATCCTATTTTTTGACCCGCCCTTACCCAAGGGTAATGATTTGCAGGATGCTCGTGATTTGAGCCGCGTGTTATGATGTTCGACTCTGGCCTGAATTTCATGCCATTAGCTACAAAGTTTATTCCATCAGTCACGCTTTGCGTTAGAACCACTTCTTCTTGCTTGCACTTGATTAACTGGGAAATTACTTTACGTAGATTGTTGAGTCGCTCTTTCACAAAATTGTCTGATAATTCAGAATCAGGACCATATTCGTTATACTTTATCAGAAAATCATTCATTGCCTGTATGCTTGTCTTTGGCATTCTGGATGTAGATGCATTATTCAGGTAAATTCTATCCATGTAAGGAAATTCTTGTGAAAAATCAGAACTCAAGTTCATTATTATATTACGCTCTGTCTACTTATTGTGTTGTTTAAAAATCATGATGATGAATCTGAGAATTTAACTCCAAAATTAAAAGACATTCTTTCACAAAAACAGATTAACTCTATTTTGTACTCTGATCCTTTTGTAAAAGCAGGCTTTATATCAAAACTTGTCAGTGAGGTAAAAACTAATGTGCTGTACTTGGATCTTGATTTGTTGTATAGTGGGTATGCAGTATCAGGTATAATTCCCTCACAAGACAATCTCACTTTGTATCAACCTTCTAAAGATACAATTGGTGACATGGTAACAGAGATACTGGTCAAGGCAAGTACGTCGCAAGTGCTGGTTGTAATAGATTCAATCAACGGTCTTTTCAACATGCTGCATCACAAAAAAGATGTTGGAAAGGTGGTAGCTTCAATTATTGTGTTGCTTGCAAGCATTACTCGTGTTACCAAGTCATATATTGTCATATTCAGCATGGCAAGATACAAGAAAGAAGAGGGCTGGGTTTTGTCACCAACCGGAAAACGATTCATTGAGACAAAAAACAGCAAGAAAATTCTGCTTGAGCAAGGAAAGGAAGGAATTATTGTGAGTCTCTTAGAAGATTCAAGCAAACTGCTGCTCTCAGCAAACTCTATTTCGATCTAGTCTAGTCTCTTGATTATGTGATATCCAAACTGCGTTTTTACAATATCGGATATCTGTCCCTTTTCCAGTGCAAATGCAGCTTTGTCAAATTCCTTTACCATGGCACCTCTTCCAAAAAGGCCCAAGTCCCCACCTCTTTTCTTTGAAACATCGATTGAATATTGTTGGGCAAGATTTGCAAAACTCTCACCCTTTGATAATTTTGTTTTGATCTCTTGGGCCACACTCAATTTTTCTACCAATATGTGTGAACAATGAATTTTGGTTACCATGATTACAGGTTGTTGACAAATTATAAAAAAACGTCGGTCCGAAAACTGGTTCTCATTCTAACTTTTTAGAATGAGCCGATCGAGTGCTAACACTGTTATAAAATTTTTAAACGCCGTTATAACACCGATTTTTTAGCAAGTTATATTAAGATCATTCAAAGCAATACTGAACATGCCAGTCGGAATTATTCCAGATATCGGCGAACAAATGTGCATAGGATGTGCACTCTGCGTAGAGATTTGTACATCACTAGGCCCAGACGTGTTAAGAGTAAAACCAGTAGAAGGCTGGAAGAGAGGTAAAGCATTTGTATTTTATCCAGAGAGATGCATCTCAGACGGTGCATGCATCGGCGTTTGCCCAACAAAGGCAATCTTCTGGATGAGACCAATGGACTTTACTCCAGGACAACCAGTACCACTGTACAGGAACTCTATATTCGTTAAAGGTTGGACTGAACTAGCCGAATAGGTTCAACATTAACTCCTTTTTATTATTCTCACCCTAACCTGCGGTTTCTAAATATATGGAATGTAATCATCTCTAGTAGTGAGCAAACCCGGTAATCTCTGGAGAAAAATGTATGGTAAAATCACAAGAAAACCTACTAACTTTAGTTGGTTGCTTGACAACAAACTTGCAGGCAGTGGAATGCCAACCACACATTCAGAAATTGATTGGGTGGTAAAGCAGGGAGTCAGGTCAATAGTTACAATGACAGAAGAGTCTTTACCGGATTCGTGGGTAAAGGACGTAAAGTACTTGCATGTACCAACAGAAGATTTTTCTGCTCCTAACATGGAACAGATTGATCAAGCAGTAGAGTTCATTCACGAAAGAATCCAAGATAACGAACCCGTTATGGTTCACTGTGCAGCTGGAATAGGAAGAACCGGGACCATTCTTGCATGCTATCTTGTAAAGCATCAAAAATTATCTGCAAAGGACGCCATAGAAAAAGTACGAAAAGAAAGACCGGGTTCGATCCAATCCGAATCTCAGGAATTAGCAATCAGCTTGTATTACAAGCATATACACAACTAACTACTCTGGTATTGATGTAGTTACCATCTTTCCATTTTCAAGTTTGATGAAGAGGAATCTGTTGTCTTTGAAGATCAGGGTTATCTCATTGTCTCTTTCAGACTTGTCTTCAACTTCAAGCAATTCCTGTCCTCTAACACCGTCGAATTTTGCCATGACGGTACTCTAATAATTCCATTTATATCCTATTTGGTGATTTCGATTTCTATTTCTTTAGAGTTAGTCTTGCCATCAAATTCTTCAGTATAGTCATGCTTGAACCAAGAGACATAGACCTCTGCACCAATCTTATGCTTTCCTGGGCCAAGATCAGATGCCTTGATATCTATTTTTTCGTCAAAATCAAGTAATAGCTGTTGCGCTTCTACTTGGTTCATTGGAACATGTGGTTCAAAGTTCTTGGATATCTGTACCCAGACCTTCTTTTCTGCCATCTGGGTAAGCTTTGGATTTCGTGTCCAGAAAAGAGCGGCCTTCTTGTACGTATCTAATGGCGTCCCTATCTCGCGTTTTCTTAATCCACCGGAATAGAGCTTAATGCCATATTTGAGCTTGAATGTATTATCATGTTTGTTGTATGCGCGTTCCCAATTTTTTTCATTGAATGCTTCACGAAGTCCTCCGGTCACAGAGAATTTCACATTTATTGCTATGTTATCATTTACGCTGAATTTATCAAGAGATTTTTCTAACAAGACCTTATCTATTGTATTTTTTTCGTTTGCCAACTCTTCGTAATGATTTATATCATCAATAAGTGTTTTTTGACTTACATGGACATTCAGGTCAAAAAGTCTTCTACAAAGGAAGTTCTTCTAGATATAAGAAAATCTGACATTGCCACACTATACATCGTCCAATACGAATTGCTCAAGGATCCTACAGTAGAATTTGCAGCCGTAGTGCTAAAGCATCCACTAACCAAGGAATACGCAATGCGCGTAAACACATCCAAAGGCAGCCCGATCAAGGAAATTGAAAAGTCTATCAAGGTTGCACTAAACTATTCTGCTGAAATAAAAAAGGCAATCAATTCAAAAATAAAAGGTGCATAGATGAAATTTTGCCCCAAGTGTGAAGCTAGGCTTAAGCTAGCTGATTCTGAGTCTGAATTTGTATGTCCTAAATGTAGTTATAGCGAGAAAGGCACCAAGGCAAAAAAACGGGCAAAGGCGGAGGACCGCTCTACAATTAACATACTTGATGAAAAAGAAAAAAAAGAAACATTGCCTGTCATAAAGATTGAATGTACAAAGTGCGGCAATAACGAAGCCGTGTGGTGGATGCTTCAAACTAGAAGTGCGGATGAACCCACTACACAATTTTATCGTTGTGTAAGTTGCAGCTACACGTGGCGAAATTACGCATAAAGACTCTGCAAGTTTACGGTTCATGATATTATGCCATCAATCAAGTTATTACAAAATAACCTTGACAGAACTCGCATAAGGTTTAACTTGAACATGTTAGACATGTGAATAAGTTTGGTATTTTCTGCAAAGACCGGAGGTTCTGATGAATGGAAAGCAGTAATATCTGCTATTTCCACCTTGGTAGAAGAAGCAACCTTTGAGGCCACGGGTGAAGGAATTGCTTTCCGAGGAATGGATCCTTCTCATGTTGCATTAATTGATATTGCGTGGCCTAATTCTGCATTTGAAAAATATGTCTGCGATGCAGATGTAAAGTTTGGTGTAAGGATTGATGAGTTTGCCAAGTTAATCAAGAGATCTGACAAAAAAGACAATATCGAGATCAGCATTACAGAGGAAAAATTACTACTTGTTACTATTGGAAAAAATAAGAAATACAAAATGAGGCTGATAGAAAGTTCTGCAACAGATACTCCTTTACCAAAAATTACCTATAACGCAAAGGTTGTTGTAACTTCAACTGAATTTGATAAAATTCTAGGTGACATTCAGGTAGTTTCAGAATATCTCTCAATTACTGCCAGTTCCAACAAAGCAGAATTTTCTGGCAGGGGTGACTCGGGTGAGGCAGTGATCACGCTAGAGAAGGGAATGCCTGAGATGCCAGAAATTGAAGTCAAAGAAGACAGTACAGCAACTTATAGTCTTGACTATCTTAACAGCGTTGTAAAGGCGGTAGGATCTATAGCTGGTACGGTTGCATGTGAATATTCTACCAAAATGCCACTGAGACTAGAGTTTAAGGTTGCAAATGTGGGTAGAATTCATTTCTATCTGGCTCCAAGAGTTGAAAGTTAAAAGCATTTTAAGGATATTATAGTCAGGTAATACTGGTTTGAAGCTAGTCCTAAAGTTTGGTGGAACATCAATCGCTTCTGTAGCAAACATTCGAAATGTAGCCAATTTGATAAAATCACTTTCAAAAGAACACAAGGTAGTTCCAGTCTTTTCAGCAATGAGCGGCATAACAGACGACCTGATTAGAATAACAAATCATATCAAAGACAGGAACACAGAAGCTGCCAATTCTCTGGCAAAAAAAATTATCAAGATGCACATGGATATTTCTAATCAATGCGTAAAAAATCCAAAAATCCGAAAGGATCTAGTAAACAAGATGAGAGCTGACCTCGATGAGCTTGAGGAACTACTCCATGGCATGTTGCTTCTTAGGGAAGTAACTCCGCGATCTTCTGACTATTTGATTTCTTTTGGAGAAAGATTATCAGTTAATCTTATTGCGTTTACATTAAATGACATAGGCGTCAAGGCAGTACCGCTCGCAGGAAAAGATGCTGGAATTGTCACCGATTCAAATTTTGGTGAAGCAAAACCATTAATGGATACCACGAGGTTGCACGTATCCCATAAAATTGAAAGCCTTTCACAGAAGAAGATAATGCCAGTAATAGGAGGTTTTGCAGGTGCGGATCAGCACGGTAACATAACTACATTTGGTAGAGGAGGGTCTGACTATACTGCTACAATAATTGCATCCAGCATAAAGGCTGATGAAGTGTGGTTGATGAGTGACGTGGATGGACTGATGACAACAGATCCAAAGATTGTAAAAAATGCCAAGCTCATCAAAGAAGTATCATATGTTGAAGCCATGGAGATGGCTCTATTTGGCGCAAAACAAATTCATCCAAGATCTCTTGAACCACTAGTTACAAAAAAAATCATACTAAGAATTAGAAATACGTTTAACATAAAAAATCCCGGCACACTTGTAACAGCAGACCCACAAGCTGATACACAAAAGACAGTAAAGTGTGTAAGCGCAATAAGGCACACGGGACTAATTGATGTGAGAGGAGGAAGCATGGTAGGCGCTCCTGGTACTGCGGCCACAATATTTTCTACTCTTGCAAAAGCTGGAGTCAATGTAATGATGATCTCTCAGAGTCCATCAGAGTCAAGCATATCAATTATTGTAAAAAAGAATGACATGGATAAAGCTGTTAATGTACTTGAGATGAACCTGCTTGGTAAAATAATCAAAAAAGTAGATGTTACTATAGATGTCTCAATTATAGCACTAATTGGATCTGGAATGAGAGGAATAGCCGGTGTTGCATCAAAGGTATTTACTGCAGTAGCAAAAAAGGGCGTAAACGTGATAATGATTGCACAAGGCTCATCTGAACTTAACATTGCCTTTGTTGTCAAGGACTCGGACTGTAATGCAGCAGTACAAGCATTGCACGATGAATTTGATTTGGCAAAAACTTAGGTACATTTTACTGAAAGCATATTTATGCTGATCAGGCATTTTGAAGCACTATGAACAGGTTGCTTATTGCAGTAATTATTGCAGTTACGGTCGGCGTCATATTTTCAATTCCTCTATTATCTAATAATTTAGCTACTGCGGGAACTGTTAAAAAAATACAATTTACTCAAACCCTGACATCATCACAAGACCCGGGACTTGGGCATAGTGATGAGCAGCTTGCAATGGTATTGATGCCAAATAATGGGACTCTATACACTGGTACACTAACATATACTGCAAGCGAGCCGGTTCAAATTGTAATTCTTCATCAAATCGATAAAAGCGACTCAAAAGGCCAGCCTGTATGGACGGTTGATAATAATACAATTTACGCTGAAACCATAATTAATTCAGACTCTAATGGCGGAACTCTTGATTTTACAGGATCGGCAATTGGACTTCATTACACAAACTCATCTCAATTTACTGCAACAATGAGTATTGATGGATGGATAAGGGGCACAACACCAGAGTTTCTACAAAATAACACTCAAGTTATTTCTGAAAACAATTTGAAATTATCTAGGGCGGAGATTCCTGTAACCCTACCTCTACACAAGGGATCATACAATGGAGAGCCAGTATACTATATCATCACTGATTCAAGCAACAGCATGGAAGCAAATCAAATATCTGCCAAACAAAACTGGAAGGTGCAGCAATCTCCTCTCTTGGCTCAAGCGCCACAAAAACTACTCAGCAAGATGTATGTGTTTACAAATGGAATAACCGGTAATGGAACCCAAGGGTACCAAGACGAAGTGTTTTCTGATACACCATCAGATAGCAACTATACGCCACTTAGTCTAATAGTACAAGCCGCATGGAATCCAGGAAGAAACCCACAAGTTCTAAACTCTACAAAAGATATTCTTGCTGCAAATGCAACAGGTACACTAGCACTAACTGTCACCGATAATGTGGTCAATACTCCACAAATAGTTTGGCCAGGTGGTCAGATGACTGCCAGAAATAACACGGAATTATCTGATCAAACAGCATACGCTGGAAGTCAAGTACTCAATATAGATACTGCAAGCAAGTCTGTTACTTTTGTAGCTCATAGGGGATGGGGTCCAGATGGAAAGACAATTTATTATATAATTACAAGCGGCACGCCTGACGGTCCTGCAAAAATGATGGGATTGATGAATACTCCAGCATTGTCATTACTCTCGTCTGCTGCAAGAGATCTTTACAATTTTGCTAATGGTATCAAGAGCGGTGGACCATTTGGTTTTCAAGAAGGAATTTCTGGTGCGCAACTAGGCAATGCCAAATATTCTCCCATTTGCAAAGTATCGATGGTAACGTGGATAAATCCTCAAAATGCGACATTGTTGGAAAACATGAATGACATTAACTTTGAAGAATCTCAAGGAACAATCACTGTACAGCCTGCACTAGTATTCAATAACAACTACATTATTGATTGCTCCATCATTGAGATTCCAAAAAACAGCTCATGAAAAGGGATAAATTTACTCTAAAAATTTCTTAGTGTTGATGGATGGTAAATTATACATTGTAGGCGTAGGACCGGGTCATCATGATCACATGACTTTTCGAGCTAAACAGGTAATTGAAGAAAGTAATACAATTGTAGGATATGAAACGTATGTAAATTTGGTAGAAGATCTCATTGAAGGAAAGGAAGTTCATAGATATGCCATGACGCAAGAAGTTGAGCGAGCTCATCAATGCATCGAACTTGCAAAGGCAGGCAAGATAGTTTCTCTGGTCTCAAGTGGAGATCCAGGCATTTATGGAATGGCAGGCTTGATTTACGAAGTTCTAGCCGAAGAAGGCTGGGACAGAAAAACTGGCCTATACGTTGAGATAGTTCCAGGAGTCTCCTCTCTTAACTCATGTGCGGCATTAGTTGGCTCGCCACTAATGACTGATTTTGCAGTAGTTAGTATGAGTGACTTGCTTGTACCATGGGAGATTATAATGAAAAGAGTTGAAGCGGCAGCACAAGGAGATTTTGTAATTGTGATATACAATCCTGCAAGCAAGAAAAGAATTCACCAACTACAAGACGCAAGAAAAATTCTGCTAAAATATCGAACCCCAAACACTCCAGTAGCAATAGTCAAGGGGGCATACAGAGAATCACAGGAGGTTGTTTTGACTGATCTGGAAAACATGGAAAATCATCAAGACAAACTAGGAATGATTACTACTGTGATAATAGGCAACTCTTCTACGTACAGATACAATGACATGATGATTAACCCTCGTGGATACACATCAAAATACAATATAGCAGAACCTCAGACAATCTGAAGGTACCATGAGATCAATTCAGGTAGTTGCTTTGATTGATTCATAGAGCTCTGTAGACAAAGCCAGCTTCTCTCCTATTGGCCTGACTATATCAGATACATATTTTCCTGCACTAGTTTTCAAGTCGGAAGGATGTATCTTCTTTTCTGAAAAGTCCTTTTCTAGCTGTTGATAACTAGTGTAGCTCACATTACCTCCAAATTTCTCTGGCCTTTCTATAGTAATTTCGTTGAATTGATGAAATACGACATACCTGAAAATTTCAAGGATGGGGTTTTTCTCTACTGCTCCTTCAGGACACCAAGCTTTTTTGAATTTGGATTTTATCTCCTCTTCTGAATCATGGATAAATATTCCTGATGTTGACTTTGATTTGCTCATTTTACTTGAGATAACTTGTGAATCAGAATCAGTCCCAGTCTCTGGCTCGCCTAGGCCTGCAAGTATGTGATGGTGAACTGCTACCGGTACCTTCCACTTCATCTTGGGGAAGATTTCTCGCACCAGCATGTGTATTTTCCTTTGATCCATTCCTGCATGTACTATATCCAGATCCATGGAATGAATGTCTACAGCTTGCATGGGCGGATAGAAGAGCTGGCCCAGCTCAATCTTGTCTTTGTCGGCACTTCTTCCCATTATTGTAAGCGAGCGCATTGTTCTGTCAAGCGACATGTTTTTTGCAAATTTGACCAAATCCATCCAATAGTCCTTTCTTGACTCGTAAAGTTCAGAGCCTCCGATAATTTCTACACCTGGACAAAATAGTTTGAAAGCATCAGCGTAATATTTTGAGACCATCTTGATCTTGTCCCAATCTCCTCCCAACTTGTTATTGATGTAAGTGTGCCAGTCTGCCAAAAATACGGTACACTTTACTCCAGCTTTGATAAAGTCATTTATCTTAAATCCAGTCAGTATCAAACTTCCAAGGTGCAAAAAACCAGAAATCTCTAACCCGATGTAATGCTTGGGATGGGCGTTTGTGTTAAACAGGTTAAGCAGTTCTTCCTGCGTAACTACTTCTTCAGTAGGGTCTTTTGTAACAAGTTTGATTTTTTCTGTAACATCCACTTCGAGTCAGATTTTCCCTTGTTATGCTATAAAGTTACGGGTTCTGTCAAGTTACGCATCAAGATCATCTGCTTTCTTTCTTGGCCTTGTGCTAAGATATAGTGCGTGTGAGCTTATGATAACGGCAGCAAGAAACATTTTTGTTGCAAAGTTGAGGTTCCATGGCCTGCTAGGATCAGGATAAGCTATTGTTAAAGAGTCTATATCCGGAACCTTTCCATTAATAATTCCAGCCGTAATCTGTGCATTAAGAACAATAAAGTTGTAAATTGCCTCATACAGGCATATTGCTGCCAGTCCTGCCAACATTAGCTGTACTAGTGTGAGTTGCCAAGAAGGAACCCCCACGGTTCTCTTCCAGCCAATTCTTGTCACACAATACCAGCCAAGTATTGAAGAAAAGAAAAGCCACGAGGTTAGCTTGGCAAAATGAGCCGTAGGAAATTCGGTCTTTTCTAATATCTCGCCCATCACATATGTTCCATTTTTTTGCCATTCTTGGGTCATACCATAAATTCCATAGAAAGTTATGGATAACATTATGAATCCGCATGCGTAGAAAATGTAAAGATATACTTTGTATCCTGACTGATCCTTCTCCAAACCAATCTTCATTAAACTACGATTGATCCCACCTGAAATATAAGAATTGGTTTTATTTTCATTCGGAAGTTTAATTATAGTATAAAGTTTGATAATACATAATTGAAAATTCCCATAAATGTTCCAATAATAGAAAAGGAAGAAATCAGTGAAGTACGAGCCGTCTTAGTAGAAAAATCATTAACATCTGCTGCAAATTCTGGAGGCAGGAGAGTTCAGGAATTTGAAGGACTATTATCATCATACACTGGATCAAGATATGCAGTAGCAGTAAATTCAGGAACTGCAGCACTGCAAGCAGCTCTTTATGCCCTTGGCATAAAAAGTGGCGACGAAGTCCTACTTCCATCATTTACTTTTGTAGCCACTGCAAACTCTGTCATGTCAGTTGGGGCAAAACCAGTGTTTGTTGACGTGGCCCCAGATAATTATACAATGGATCCTTATGACCTGAAGAAAAAGATTACAAAAAAATCAAAGGCAATAATGCCTGTACATATGTACGGAAATTTTTCATACATGGATGAGATTTCTGAGATAGCAGACAGGCACAATATCAATGTAGTTGAGGATGCTGCACAGTCATTAGGAACGACATACAAGAAGAAACAGTCCGGAACATTCTCACGACTAGGATGCTTTAGCATGTATGCTGCAAAGGTAATGACATCTGGAGAAGGTGGAGCAATTGTTACAAACGACAAGGAGATCTTTGAAAAACTACGTAAAATAAGAAATCATGGAATGTTACACGGATACGATACTAGAATTTTAGGGCTAAATCTCAGGCTTCCGGAAATATCTGCTGCCATAGCCAAGATTCAAATGAAAAAACTTCCCAAGTTTCTCAAAAAAAGAGAGAAGAATGCCAAAATTCTAACAGAACTTTTGGATGATCTGAATTTCATCTTGCCTGCAGAAAGGGCAGGTGTCAAAGTAAATTGGTATCTTTATACCATTTCTACAAAGAATCGCGACAAGCTGGCAAAACAACTAAACGAAAAAGGAATCGGCGCAACTGCTTATTACTCAATTCCTGTACACAAAACTCCATTTTACAAAAGTAAAACAGAATTACCCATGACTGACTGGGCAGCCTCAACCGTTCTGAGCTTGCCCGTGCATCCTCTTGTTACAGAAGATGATCTTCACTACATTTCAAAAACCATTCACCAATTGATTAAAAAATGAATCTAATAGAAGAGATGGTAGGGGAATTATGTAAAATTCTACTTCCAATTGAGGATAGGGTTTACTTTGGTAATTCCGAATCTGGTATAGCAGTATGTACTTTGTCTAGCATGAAACTACTTGGCGAAATTGTAAACTCTATACTTATGGCCCAAGTCAACATTGCTGGAAGATTGCTTTCAGAAAACAAGGGAATTGATTTACTTGTTAGGCATGTAATATCAGATAGAAAAATTCGCACTATCGTTCTATGTGGCAAAGATACAGTAGGACACAGGCCGGGACACTCGTTACTTTGTTTATATCAAAATGGAATAGACTCAGACGGAAGAATAATTGGCTCTCAAAGTCCAGATCCTATTTTGTCATTGACAAATGGAGAAGTGAAAAAATTTCAAAACCAAGTAAGAATTATTGATAAGATAGGGGAAACCGGCATCTCAAATCTCGGGCAAGAAATTAGCAGCAAAAACTGATTCAATAACCGTCAAGCTGTCTTTGTTTATTGACCTGATGTTTCTTTTGATATTCCTTTAGTATATCCTCAGGAGTCATGTTCAGTTCTAGTGACGCCTGTACCACAAAGTGCCAGATGTCGATAAGCTCCTCTCTAGCTGCTGCTTCGTCAAATTCTGCTGGTTTTTTCCACCATTTCCAATTAGTTGTTCGCTGTAGCTCTACTGCTTCATGAATTATGGCAGTACACAACGAAGAAATTTTTCCTTGTGTATCCTTTGGATAACGCTCTAGATTCATCATATTTTCTAAATTCTTTTGCAGCGTAAAAATTGTATCAAGCTTGTCTTCCATGGACTCTTTTTCTATTTGATATCTATAACCTTTGTCAGAAATGACTCTTAGATCATAAGCCTAGAATGTATTTGAATTATAAGACATCTTTGCTCTTATATAGAAAAAGTCTGTTAGACTGTTAGGCCATGGCTCGTGTAATGATTGCAGAGGATTCTGCTGCTACTAGACTAGTTTTAAAAGATGCACTCAAAATAGGACATCATGAAATTGTCGCTGAAGCCATTGATGGAATAGAAACATTAGAAAAATTCAGCAAGACAAATCCAGACATATTATTATTAGATGTAGCAATGCCAAAAAAGGATGGAATGTCCGCACTCGAGGAGATAATCTCATCTAACCCTGATGCAAAAATTATCATGATAACCGCAGACGAAAACTTTTCTACGATTCATAAAAGTGCTAAAGCTGGTGTTCAGGCGTATATAATAAAACCATTTGATTTTAAAGATGTATTAAATGCAATTACGATGGCACTTAATTAGAATCAGAGTCATCTCCCGTAACTTACATAATTTTTCAAGTTAGAAAATCGACCTTGACTTTACACTTGGTTCAAGGTCAAGAAATCTCACGCTAATTTACCAGTGTCTCAGAAATGAACCATCTTTCTATAATGCTTGAATCTATTCTGGATCTGTGACTTTCTTAGTTTGGCCAAGCCTGCGATTCCGTATTTTTCAACGGCAAATGAACCCATTACGTTTCCATACACTGCAGCCTCTCTGATTGTTGACAACTTTGTGCTGTTTTTACTAGCCATGTATCCAATCATGCCTCCGGCAAAAGAATCTCCTGCTCCTGTTGGGTCTACAATATTTTCCAGGGAAAAGGCAGGTGAGGGAAAGACGACATCGTCATAAAACAGCAGGGATCCATGCTCTCCCTTCTTTATGATTACAAATCTTGTGCCCCATTCCATGATCTTTTTTGCCGCCTTGATCAGGTTGTGGGTCTTTGTAAGCAACTTGGCCTCTTCGTCATTTATGACAACAGAATCGACTGCTCCCATCATCTTTATGACATCATTTCTTTTCGTTGAAATCCAGAAATCTATGGTATCACACATGGAAAACTTGACCCTGTCAAATTCCTTGATTATCTTTGTATTTTGGGCAGGATCGTTGTTTGCAAGGTAAACAAATTCTGATCTTCTGTATTCTTTGGGAACTATTGGCTTGAAATCCTTTAGTACGTTTAGCTCAGTCTTGTTAGTTGTCCTAGAACTTAATGTCAGGTCATAGCTACCATCATATCGAAAAGTTCGCCCGTTTGCATGTACTACACCCTTGATATCTACGAACTTGTTCAAGATGCCTTGATATTTTTTTGGAAAATCATGACCCACCACTGCAATAAGGCCGGGTTTCTGAAAAAAACTTGCAGATACTGCTGCATATGTGGCAGCGCCTCCTAGTGCATTTTTAATTACTCTGGAAGGAGTCCTAATGGTATCTATCGCAACAGATCCAAAAACCGTCAGCATACTTTGCTGGTTTTATGTACCGTCTATAAATGCTCTAGCTTCGTCCTGTGTCGGATAGTATGTGAATGGAATGCTGACAGTTGTAAAGAAGACGTCATACTGACTTGTTCCTGTTAGTTTTAGATTAAGAACAGTGTTGGTATTGTTATACTTGTTTAATACCGTGGTGTCAGCAAGAAATGGAGTCTGAGCAACTGTTTTTCCCAATGCTGGAATCAGTGATGGCTGCAATACCCCGCTGCCAAGATTCTCTCCGTTAGCAGATACTACAAAATTGGTCTTTCCAACGTTTAGAAACAACAGTGAAGGGTTATTGAATTGGAGCTGAAGGTTATACAGCGTACCAGTATCATTTCTATCTACGACCTTGCTTTGAATGATGGAGACATGGAGATCAGACACTGATAGGTATTGGATATACCCGAATATGCCTACAGCTGCAACAATTATGCTTATTACTATAATTTTGGTTCTTTTTTCCATAGTGGTGAAATGATAAAATCCCTTTTTAGCACAAGTAGGAAAAAAATCCGAATAACTTGTGTAAACTTTTTGATCTATTTTTAAAGCTACTTAGAGCTAACAGAATAAATCAAAATAGAGAGAGTGAATATTACAAAATGGCCAGAATAAGAATCAGATATGGGCAAAATGAGATTGAGATCGAGTCCAAGGATTTCTATATAGACAATCAAAGTGTGGATCAGGTAATAAACAACCTCTCAGTACATGTCAAAGATTACAGCTCAAGCACACTTCAGTATGATTATTCATACGGCCAACATGCTCAAGGCGCCGAAGTACTAAACATGCTCGATGAGGCAGAGATTCACGAGCCAGAGTTTGTCAAGCCAACCTTCCTTGATAAGAAGCAAATAAAGAGCAAGATTCGGACACTTGCTGAGGATGCGTTCTTTGACCAGCCACGAACAACCTCTGAGGTTGTTGCTCAATTACATGAGTATGGATGGGCCGCGGTTCCACTTGATGTATCCAAAGTACTAACAGACATGGCCTTTGGCTATGAACTCCAAAAAGACCTACGAGAAAAACGCAATTACTATTCCATTGCCAAGATGATAGAACTCAACTAGTTTTATAGCCACACTTGTTGCAGGAATCAAACACATCTCCTTCCAAGTGATCAAAATGAGCGTTACACTTTAGGCACGTGTGATGCATGTCAAAATAGCCGTCATTTTCAACTTTTCCAACGCGATTGGACTGCAACTCCATGCTTCCGCATTTTATACAATGGCATCCGCATTGCATGGAACCCGATGAATTTTTACTATTAATAAGCTAGTGGAAATTCAATTTATTTGAAAATCTTAGAGCAATGACTGCAGAAATTGCAATAGCTAATGGTACAAACATTGGAAACTCTGGGATTGCAGTTGTTCCTGTGATCTGTAGCGTCCCATTCCGGACAGGGTTCATTCCTATCCAAGCATACGTACCATTGTCATTGAACAGATTAGTAAGAGTTTGATTCGTATTCATTGTTGCTTGGTATGGGCCCCACAAAAGCGCTTTGGGCATTATCACTGTGACATAAGAATCTGGTCTGTCAATATTGAATGTATATGCTTTTGATGATTGATCAAAAACTGGAGGCCCTACGTTTGCCAGAGTTCTTATTCCAACATTGAACGTCTGGTTCTGCCACTGTACAGTTTGAACAGTTTCAGGTTCGTTGATAATGTATGCAAGGGTCATGCCATTTCCAATTTGTCTGAGGCCAGCCTTGTCACCAAGATAAACTGGTCTGTCTTGGGACCAAATCGTATCTACTCCTTTAGGAAAATAAAAATCAGTAAAGACAGCATCGCTTGGAGCATAGTAAGCCCACGTCCATACTCCGTTATTGTTAGTTACTACGTTAGGTATGTCATACTTGATCAACGTTACATTTCTTTGAGTAGGCAACAATAGAATAGATATTGGATTTTGGCTAATTGTGGAATATTGTACAGAATTGTTGAATTGATCAGTAACTGAAAAGTTGGTAAGATTACCAGAAATCATCTCAACATTAACTGCACCGGTAGCATTTCCTTGCACTTCGTGAACTACATGAGCTGTTCCATTTTCATCAATTGCTACCTTGATATCTTCATTGGGGGGACCTCCCATCGATATCTGGCCAAATGCTGCTGTGGTTGAGAAAATTGTTACGGCTATCACACAAGCAATGAGGAGTTTTAACATAGGCATTCTACTCTGATATAGTTACGCGTAGAATCTTGGCTTCTTGATTGGGGCAATCATTTTTGTCTCTTGGAAGATTTACTATCTTGTCAGCAACATCCATTCCCTTCACTACCTCTGCAAACGCAGTGTATTGCTTATCAAGAAACGTACTATCGGTAGTAACTATGAAGAACTGTGAACCTGCGCTGTTTGGGTCGGTTGCTCTTGCCATTGAGACTACTCCTCTCAGGTGTGATTTTGAATTGAATTCTGCCTTTATTGTGTGGCCAGGTCCGCCCAAGCCCCATTTGCTTTTGTTTGGCGTTTTGGTATTGGGGTCACCGCCCTGAATCATAAACCCAGGTATTACTCTGTGGAATAAAGTCCCGTCATAAAAATTACTTTTTGCAAGTGTGGTAAAATTTCGTACCGTTTCAGGCGCGATATTTGGCGATAATTCAAATATAATGTTTCCAAAATTAGTCTCTAAAGTTGCCCTTGCCACCTTTCACAACCCATCATTTTATCATAATAACCTTTCTACACAATTTTACTTTTTCAGTGGGTCCCTTTGATTATTCTATTGTAATCCATCAAGTACGATAAAAACATTTTAGCTTGAATAAAATTAATTGGCAAAAACTCTGGAAAATTTTGAAAATTATGATACAAACATAAGATCGCGGGCTTTGTCAAAATGTAAAACCGAATTTTTGTAGGTGCGATGTTATTTACCAAAAATATAGTAACAGTCTTATATAGAAGATCTGAAAAATAAAAAACGTGAATCGTACTACCCAAAGCACAAATATCAAGCAAGCAATTAACAGCCTGCTTGACAAAGGTCTTACAGATAAACAAGATATCTACACAAAAGTTGTAGAAGAACTTGGAGTTCCAAGACCAACAGTAAGGCGGGTTGCAAGAGATCTTAGAAACGAACTTTTACAGAAAATTAAGATTTTGCAGTCTGAGGTTCCAGAATTAGAGGTCAATTCTAAGTCTACTGCTGAAAGCAGTGACTAGTAAATCCCTCTATTTTTATAAACACATTTTCTAATTTGGAAATTTCCATTACTGTTATATTCTGCTACTTGAAGATAAATTCATGGGAAACATACCCACCGTTGTAACATCTTGTCTCGCAGTGGCGCTGACCATAGTGTATTTCATAGTTTCAGATCAAGGCAAATTTACTTTCATAATATTATCTGCAGCTGCCTGGTTTCTAGTTATCATATGTTGGCTTGCCGACAAGAGTGAAAAGTACATGCACAATCCTGGTGGGGGTTATGGCAAGTCTCATGATGAAAAAAAAAAGCTAGCCACTAATTCTAGTCAGCAACAACAGACTGTTCAGATAAGTTCTAGTGAATTAAGCCACGCCAAAGCAGAACTTAGCGCTGATTTGGAAGAACTGCAAAGCTCACTGAAGAACAAAGATACAGAGATTGAAAACCTAAAGGCTGAGATTGCAAGCCTTCACACTCTAGTTGAGATAGAGAAACTGAGGACAGACTTGGCAAATCTCAAAGCGCTTGCAGCAAAAGAAAAGGCCAAGAAGAAATAGACTATTTGCAATGGGGGCATTCATGCTTTCCGTGATTTTCTTTACAAGAAGGACAACTAATGGCCCCTCCATAGTGGCAGTCACACCTGCAACCGTCATTTAGTTTTCCTTCTGTTATCAACTGATTAATGAGAATCATGCGCCATCTTAATATTTAACGATGTAAAATTACGAAATGTGAGGTATATCATAACCGCAATACTGGCAATGGCCGTACTTTTAGTTTCAGGCTTTGCATTTCCCGCTTCACAGGCAATGGCACCAACACAAAACTATGTACCTGAAAGTAGTGTTGTAATGCAAAAATCTGTAATCAACATGAACATTCCATCTGATCCAAAACTGCCATATGGTTGTGTCTGGGGAACGGTACAAAACGCTGCACCAGGTTATCCAGTTGATATTGAAATTTATAAAAATGACAAACCAGTTTATTTTGCACAAGTCAATGTAACTTCCGACGGCTCATATCAGAAATATTTCAGAGTCATGAATGTTGATAATACAGGACATGTAACCAACATTTTTGAGGGAGATTACACCGTTGAAATTTTCAAGTACGTTGTAAACTCTACATCTAGCGCTACTTCTACCTAGAATTTTAGGTTAGAAAAGGCGGGCTCGGAGGGCTTCGATCCCTCGGCCTGTAACTTAGGAGGCTACCGCGCTATCCAAGTTTCGCGTCATTAAAGACTCTGCGCCACGAGCCCTACGCAAATCAAACTTGGTAACAATTTAAGCGTAATCGAGATTTGAAATTATCATCTCTTGAATTTGCTGCCAATTTGGATCATTGACATTGTTCCATCGCTCATAGTATATGACATCTTTCAAAGCAAGTCTGTCAAGCCAACCTGCCTTTTCCAGGTCTGGTTTTTCAGCAAAGCCTGTAACATGCCCAAGACACAGATATGCAACAGGAATAACATGTTCAGGAATATCAAGAATTTTTTTGAGATCATCGTTTGAAAGTATACTGACCCATCCAACCCCTATGTCTTCGGCCCTTGCTGCAAGCCAGAGGTTTTGTATTGCACAACAAACACTATAGATCCCAGTCTCAGGTATGCTGGACCTTCCTATCACAAAAGGCCCAAACTTGGAAGGGTCATAAGTAACACAGACATTTAGTGCAGAATCCAAGATTCCTTCAAGCCTCAATGAAAGATATTTTGATCTCTTGGGATCTTCTATTAGATTAGAGGAGCGCATTCTTTCTTTGTCAAAAGAGTCTTTTACCTTTCTTCTTGATTCTTTATCTTTGATTAGAATAAAGTTCCATGGCTGTGAAAAACCCACTGAAGGCGCATGATGAGCTGCATTGAGTATTCTTGACAAGGCCTTTTCATCTATTGGCTCAGAAGTAAAATGAGACCTTACATCTCGTCTTGAAAAGACTGCTTTGTAAAAGCCATCTTTTTCTTCTGGTGAAAAATCACCATTCATACGGTATCCATCCAGAGCGTTCGCATATTACTCTTGTTTTTTAAAACGTTAATAACATGCGCAATGAGGTCGTATTTCATTGGGTCGATGGTCTAGCCTGGTAGGATACCCCCCTGACACGGGGGTGGTCGAGAGTTCAAATCTCTCTCGACCCATTTCTTTTTATTTTAATGTACATGTACGGGGTTATGGTAAAATTTACTCCAAAAGAGATCAAGTTTCTAAAGGAAAGTGAAGGATGCCGAGTTGCAACAAGCCTGGATGACCATCCGCACATAGCTCCTATAACATGCTATTTTGAGGACGGATATTTTTATTTTGCAACTGACTATGATACAAAAAAGTATTCAAATCTAAAAAAGAATCACAAGATTGCAATATCTGTAGACATTTACAATCCTGGAAAACATAAGGGAGTAGTCGTACAGGGCTTGGTAACCTTCATTGAGAAGGGAAGCGAGTTCAAGCGATTGTATGACATATTTTACAAAAACTTTGCATGGGTAAGGGCCATGCCGTGGAAAGAAGGCGAAGCTCCTTTTGTGAAAATTGTTCCTAAAAAGAAAGTAAGCTGGGGTATTGGCTAGCCAAGTGTCACGTCAAAGTCTTTATCGATCTCGGTAAGGGTTGATTCTATTGTAACTTGGCCTTTTACCTCATACTTGACTGAACTTCCGTTTACTATTGAACTATAGATATCAGCTGTATTGGGTGAATTGACAAGCTGGAAATTGTCTATAACTGTCATGTTGCTCTCTGGGAACAATTCAGGCCTTCCAGCCATTGGGATGTCCTCCACATCATAGTGACCTTGACCAACATCTTGGCCGTTTGCATACACATCATAATTAATTGTTGAAATGGTAGAAGTAATTGTTGTTGGATTATAGAGAACATAATCAATTTCAAGATTTGCACGGTTGTTGATTTTATCTACGGTAAGCACTTTGATAGTTTGAACACTGACTGTTATCTGTTGTAGTTGTGGTTGATATGAATCTGCATATAGATAGAAGAAAAGCATGAGGCCGCCTAAACCTGCGAAAGCTGCAACCAGTACTATCTTTCCTTTGCTAACCATTCTAAAAGCTACGGGGTTCATTGAATTAAAAAACCTTCTTAGATGAATTATTGCTTAATCATGATAATAGATATTATGAGTTAGCTGTGGTATAGAGACATGCCAATTTCTGATGCGTTAATTATGTGGGCGCATCTTGTTGCTGCGTCAATATGGGTTGGGGGTTCTATATTCATAGGAATAGTTCTTGCTCCACTTCTCAAGACAATATCAGACACTGTGGAGGGAAGATTGTCAATTATGATTCGCGTGGGCAGGAAATTCAACAAAATCGCCATTCCTTCTTTGATAATACTCATTGTAACTGGAGTCTATAATTCCAGCAACTTACTGGTCAAGCCATCGCTAATACTTTCAACAACATATGGCCAGATTCTTGTGATAAAAGTTATTCTTGTCATAATTTTACTGATAACATTTGCAATACATGTAAGACTGATTAGAGTTGGAATAGAAAAAAAGATCGAATCAAGACAATTTTCTGAGGAACTTGTTCAGAAACTCCGCTCAAAAATCATTGCCTTAGGAAGGATTACTGTTATAGTGTCTATTGCCATACTTCTCATGGCTGCACTATTGCATTCCGGAGTCTGAGCTCCCAATTATTCGTACTTCAAACCCGGCATCAAGCTTTCCTATTCCATATTTGCAGTTTGTTATCTTTGATGCAACAAAGAGGTTTGTCTCTAAATGTTTTGTAATTTGGTTTACTCTAAAGACCGAGGTCTTGGGAATCAATGAGAGTGGAACAACTAGCATGTCTGACAGGGAAAGGTCCACTCCTAGGCTTGATTCTATGAATTTGCTTGCAACTGCTTTTCCTATTCCTGTTATATTTTTTTGATAAATTATGTCAGATCCAATTACTGAGGTATCATCGTGTGAAAATACCACAATTGAACACCCACTGTCTAGGGCATTTTCTTCTTTGATAAAATGATCAACCTTGAAACCATTCTCTTCAAGAACTTTTCTGGTGCCATCTGCCTCTTGTTGTACGATATCCTTTGGTATGCCGTGATAAGAACAGAATATCTTTGCATATTTTGTTGTGCACCCAAGAAGTGATACAGCCTTGGCGTTTTTACAAGGGAAAATTTCTGTCTCTATCAATCCTCCGCCCTTTGGATAGTATCCTCGGTTTTTGATATCAAGTGAAAAATCAATCCCAATCCTAGAAAATGCCTCACCTAGCACGAGTTTTGTATAATCTGCAGTAGGACTCCACGGCACATCGGTACCGCCTGTTATGGAGATTTTCAATCTCTTTTTGAGAAGCGAAACGGCAGGAATCAGAACCTGTAAAATTAAGGGAACACTTCCAGCAGTACCGACATCCTCTCTGAGCTCCATGTCAATCCCGTCTGATGGAGAAAACCTTAGGCTGGTAGAACCAACATGCAGACCCTCTACTTTTGCTTGACAAATTTTTGATAGAATTTTTACTCCTAGCAGGTGTTGGGGTCTTAAACCCGGGACTTTTCTATTACTGCGAATATTTTCTATTTCAACAGGCTTGCCAGTTATTGCAGACAGCGTTACCGCACTTCGAATTATTTGCCCGCCTCCTTCTCCAAAAGAGCCGTCTATTCTTACTGGTTCCATGTAGAGTTTGGTGGAATCTGCGAATTTAATTAATGGTTCTGTCTGTTCTGCAATTGATCCTATTCATGAGCGTCTCTTTGTGAGACAAACTTGATGGATTTTAGATTAGATGTGAAAATAGGTTTCACGTCTAACATCATGTCCTCCCAACATGAATACCCGCTCCATTCTTACCCACTTGCCATTCTCATCGGTAGGGATGCCATCTTTATCCCAATAGTAAAATTTCTCTTGATCATAGTCTTCATTACATACAGGAAGAGCTGGAGGTCCTCGTCTTCTTCTTCATCAACTTCTTTCTTTTCCTCTTCACTCAAAGCTGATCTTCTACCTCGGTAGGTTAAATTTTATTATGATATGAGAAATTTTCGTGGCAAGCGATATGGGACTGATGTTTTTCGTTGCTGTAACAATGACAAGATTTTCACTGAGAGGAAAGCTGAACATAACAAAATTACTTTTTGAAAAATGATATTGTATGGGACCATAAAGGTCGTCTAATTCTTCACCTAATGATATATCAAAAAGACACCGACCTAAATTTCTCTCGCTTCTTTCTTCCTTGCTCATCTTGATGATTCTGTCAGAGCCTAGTTTTTCAAGTGTTGAACCCTGCTTGCTGACTATTTCCACTGACTGGATGTTGTTGTTGGAATTAATTATTGATCTGCATAGCCTGCCTAGACTAAATGATTTTGTCGCAGAATACATGCCATTCTATTATTCCACTCTTTAAAAAGAATGATCGTCTCAAGTCATGGTATAATGTAACTTGGTTAACTTTTTTGGGTTTTGTTTTATCTGGATTTAGACCATTTTTTCATCCATTGTAAAAGGCTTATCATGGATTCTACAAGTTCTTGTCCTTTGCTAGTCAGTCTGTATTCTACTCTGGGTGGGATCTCATTGTACGATAATCTTTGCAATACTCCGCTTTTCTCCAATTCCTTTAGTCTTGTGGCCAAAGTCCTGCTGCTCATTCCTTTCAAGGTATCTTTGAATTGTTTATGTCTCACGGGTTTTGTGGTACAACACAAAGGAATTAGAATCTCAAGGGTACCTCTTTTGGTAATTATCTTTCTTAGCTTGGCTGTCTCTGACATGAGAGACGAGGCATCATATCCTTCAAAACCGCACCCGTCTTGAATAATAGGAATTAGTTTTCTTTTAGTTTCCATCTTTACACCAACTGTAATTGTTTCCCCCTGACAACTTAAATGGTTTACTTTGTAAACCTAGACACGAGTGAAATGATTAAAGAAAAAGTAAATGACAGAAAAATTTCCACTCTTATTATCAAGGCAATAAAGTGATTGGCATGAAATTCTTTGGAAAACAAAAAGATGAGAAAAAGGTATTGTTTGTTTGCATAGAAAATGCTGGAAGAAGCCAGATGGCTGAAGGGTTCTTTAGAAAACATGCTCCAAAGGGGTGGGTCCCAGTTAGTGCAGGAACAAGACCAATACCAGAGATAAATCCACTTGCAGTGCAAACCATGAAAGAAGTAGGAATAGACATTACTAGACAGAAACCAAAGGAATTATCTGAGGAATTAATCCGTGCATCTTCTCTTAAGATAAGTATGGGCTGTATGGACCAGACAGAATGTCCCGCCATCTTTCTAGGTAACTCACAAGATTGGGGCATTGAAGATCCTAAGGGTAAACCACTAGAGAAAGTACGTGAAATCAGAGACAAAATAGAGGCAAAGGTAAAGGAACTTGTCACGAACCTTGAATCTAACTAACAAATTAACCCTTAACCAAAAGAGGTTTTTTGCTGAACTCATTGGTACATTTGTACTAGTTGTATTTGCAACAGGCTCGGTAGTTCTTGACGCAAAATATGTAGGGAAATTTGGCTTGTGGTTTGTAGCTCTAGCACCTGCTGTTGCAGTAGCACTCATGGTCTATGTGTTTGGAAAAATATCGATGGCTCACCTTAATCCTGCCGTCACTATCGGATTTTTAATTACAAAACACATGCCAAAAAATCTCTTACCTCTGTATTTTGCGGCAGAAATAACGGGTGGCCTGTTAGCAAGTATCTTTGTAAAGTATGTAATAGGTACAGAAGCAAACCTTGGCGCAAACGCACCAAATTATCATTTTCCAATTCCACTCATAGTTGGTATTGAAATCCTGGCTACCGTACTATTGATGATAGTGATTCTGGCATCTGTTCATACAAAGGGATTGAAAGGCTTTGGAGGAATTGCGGTAGGGTCAATGGTAGGACTGGATATCTTCTTTTTGTCATTTGTCTCAGGTGCCTCAATGAATCCAGCTAGATCTTTAGCACCGGCCTTGGTGTCTGGCTATCTCAATGATCTATGGTTATACTTGACTGCAACTTTCATAGGCACTGGCATAGTAGCCAGCATTTACAGAAGAAGATTTGTAAAATAGCAGTCAAAAAATCAGAATTCTATTTTATAGAATTTGACAATTAGTGGGGAGTAGGTCTACCCGATCATAAAATGGAAAGTGATCACAGTAGACCATACAACTATCTCATGTCATAATTATCTAAGGGTATGCTATGGTTTTTTGTATACTTCATAGAACTATGTAATCCTCATAGATGGATGCATTCTATACGGTGAATCCTTTAGATCGTACAAAAACAATTCTTGATTGCGTTCCATCGTTGATTCATAAATGACATCTCCATTCATAAATCTTGAATCCATATTTTATGGATCCTATGTAAACTATGTATCCTGGGATGTTAGTGTACTAATAACGCATTACCTTGTCAAGAAACTGGTCTATTCTATGTTGCAGATCTGTATTAATTTCTGCTACGGTTCTGTTACCGTTGATAGGTATGAGGCCATATTTCTTCTGCATTAAATGAAATTGTTGTGAAATCTTATTTTGATAAATAAGAAACGATTCGTACATGTCATTTGAGAATCCTATATCTGCTCCAGACTCATAATGATCTAGGGACAAATTCTTTTGAAATACTCGGTGTATCAGAACAGAGGGTTCCACATCGATATAAAACACCAGATCAGGTTTTATAGCAAAACCATAGAGATTGTGGCACCATCTCTTATCTAATCCTCGTACCACGTTTCGTGCTATCAACGTGTAGATGTATCTATCAGCAAGTACAATGTAGCCAGCTTGCAACGCAGGTATTATCTTGTATTCAAATTGGTCTGCAAAATCTGCAGCGTAGAATAAAGCTAGGGTCTTTCTACCAAGGTCATAGTTTTGCTTTGCCTCCAAAATCCCTTGGCTTACAAGCTCTGATCTTTTCAGTCCCGTGTTCAAAACGGCATGTCCATCAGCTTCTAATCTTGCTGTAATTTTCTCAATCTGGGTGCTTCTGCCAGAAGCATCTGGCCCTTCAATAACAATCAATCTGCCTTTGATTTCTACATCTTGGAGATGGTTTATCCCATGTCCATAAAATTCAACGGCTCTACCGCCTAACTCCTTTTGCTTGTGTTTCATGCTCGCACTCTCCTTATTTTTCTGCTTGATGCCTGATGTGGAAGCAGTGGCATGATTAATTTTCTTACAATTTTTTGCTGCTCTTCAATGTTTAACGTGCCATCTATGATGGTAAAGCCCTCTGGCTCTGCCATGGAATCATACTGATCAATGATTCTTCCCTGGAAAATTCTATAGCTTTCATAGGGGTCATTACTCAAATTCAAATCCATTCCTGCTTCATAGTACTTTAACTTGGGG
The DNA here is from genome assembly GCA_049795075.1 of Nitrosotalea sp. Taxonomy (GTDB): domain Archaea; phylum Thermoproteota; class Nitrososphaeria; order Nitrososphaerales; family Nitrosopumilaceae; genus Nitrosotalea. The sequence continues at coordinate 43,547 of JBARDK010000076.1, forward strand.
CGGCCTACCAGTATTCTATCAACTGCTATGTCAACTGGAACTTTAAAGTAGAAAGCCAAATCAGGCTTGATAGCAAAATCATAAACCTTTCTGACCCAATCTGGATTGCAACCTCTTACAATATCTCTTACAAATGCAGTGTAGACATACCTGTCTGCCAGTACAAAGTATCCTGCACGAAGCAGAGGTAGAATATTTCTCTCATATCTGTCTGCAAAATCTGTCGCATGTAAAAGACTAAAAGTGGTAGGTGTGAGTAGTCCCTTTTTCTTTCCTTTTGAAGTTATTTCTTTTACCATCTCTGAAGAGTTCCACTCTGACTTGAAAACATTGATTCCTTTGTAACCGAGCCATTTTTCTAAAAGGTGGATCTGGGTTGACTTGCCTGAGCCATCTATTCCCTCTACAACAATAAGCTTACCTTCCAATTTTAATGGCTTTGCTGTTTTCAAGGCGATCTGATAATCCCCCATCCATTTTTAGGTCTTTCATTATTTACACACATTTGTGTGCAACGCTCAAATTTCTTAACAACGTAGATCATGTTTGTAATTCCAATTATGACTCTGATCTATATAGTCATCATATGCATATGAAAGATAAGAAATCACGGTCACATATTAGATATCGAGCTAAATTTTATCTGTACATATGAATAATATGACTTTGAGATCTTCCAAAAGTTCCAGGTACAAATGAAGAAGATGATAGTATAGTATGGATTTGTTTATCTTAAGACATGGGGAGGCAGGCAGAAGCTCTGCTACTGTGAGGGATGACTCTAAAAGATCTCTAACAGTTCAAGGAGAGAAGGAAATCAAAGATATCGCAAAAGGAATCAAAGGACTGGGAATTGAATTTGATTACATCTTCACTAGCCCGCTACTGCGAGCAAAACAAACGGCCGAACTAGTCTCAAAAATTGCTGTGCCTAAGAATCAAATTAAAGAGCTAGATGAACTAAAACCTGAAGGAAATAAACTACAACTCTACAATAAACTTTCTAATTTAAAACAGGACTCCTCAGTGCTCCTTGTAGGACATGAACCATATCTGAGTGAACTGATAGGAGAGGCAATCTCTTCGGGAGAATGCAGAATTGATTTGAAAAAGGCAGGCTTTGCCCGTATCAGAGTAATAAACAGTCTTCCAAAACTAAAGGGAGAATTGAGGTGGCTATTTGCTCCAAAACATTTGAGGAGAATGGGTCCGTGATCTACATACCGTATTCTTTTCATTTAGTAAAAAAATATCAATCTTATCTAGATTAATAGTGATATGATTATATCGAAACGAGGTAATACTGGCTGAAAATATCAGTGATTGATTTAGGATACAATTCTGCCAAGCTAGTTACGTATAATGTAAAAGATGATGACTTGTTTGACGTTTCTCAACAAGAAGGAATCAAAGTTAAGCTTGGTGAAGGGTTAGACGAAAAAGGCAAACTGGGCAAAAAGCCAATGTTTCGTACAATTGAAACTCTGAGGCTATTTAGAGATATAATCCAGTTACAGCCAATAAAATCTGTTTTACCATTAGCCACAAGTGCAGTAAGAGAAGCAAGCAATAAGGATGAATTTCTTGATGAAGTTTACAGCGAAACAGGATTTAGATTCAAAGTACTTTCTGAAAAAGAAGAAGCGCTGTACTCCTATGTAGGAGCCATTAAATCTCTTCAAATTCCAAACGTACTATTCTTCGATATGGGAGGGGGCAGCCTAGAGAT
>JBARDK010000077.1:0-5243 GCA_049795075.1 Nitrosotalea sp.
AGATCCAATTTTAAGTGAACCAAGTTCAGAAGGCTTGCTCATCACACAAACAGAATTTGGCAGAGTATATAACTTTTTTATTTTATTTTTTCTATAACAGAAAGGTTCAACAAATTGGTCAGTCTGATTCCTTTTCTTGCAACTTCCTTTCTTGTCTTTTCACAATACTTGTTGTCACTCTGGTGTGTGTTTCCACTTGAGACTTCAAAGACAACCAAATTATCTACATATGGAAAAGTAAACTTGGGAGACTCTGTTTAGGACATGTGTAAAGTTCCATATTCTGCCCGTCATACTCTGTTGCGTTTTGCCACAATCAATGCCAAGTCTGAGAGATCAGATTCCGAGTGTCCGTAATCAAGATAATAAACAGAAACAAGATTGAGTTTTTGGTTGTTGAATCTTTCAAAAAATTCAGTATATCTTGAGAAGACAAAGGTTGGCCTCTCTTGCTTGTACTTGTTAACTTCTTCTAGTATGGGTTGTTGGTCTCGAAATCTTGCAAGAAGATACGTATTGTTGTGCGACGGAAAGTATGCATTACCATCTTCTGAAAAAGTGGCAGTGACAAAGTACATGTCATCAATGTAAGCAGAGTTTTCCAGTGATTCTTTCAATTTTGAGGATGATTCGTTGTGCAAATATGGCGCGCATACATATCCTCCCTCTTCAACCACGGAACCAGACACGTGATCGGGATCAAACTACCTTCTTATATGTAGTTTGGTAGGGCCCAAAGTTTTCCAGATCTGTTTCAGATTTTGGAAAATATGCAACTGTTTTTCCTATCCGATAATTATTTAATACGAACAAACTTGATGAGAATCGATGTCCCACGCTAGCTCAGCCTGGTAGAGCATCCGGCTGTAGTGGTTGGCTCTTGGCTGACCGTCATCAGCCTATCAGGCTTACAGATACCGGAGAGTCGCAAGTTCGAATCCTGCGCGTGGGACCATCATAAAATTCAAAAACACATGATTTACTATACTAACAATGTCAGAAGATTCAGGTTGGTCCTCTTTAGATGAAATAGACCAAAAGATTATTGCAATTTTAAACAAGAATGCAAGAACCCCTTCCAAAGAGATTGCATCTGAACTTAGAAATGATGGAGTGGACGTTTCAGATAGAACCATCAGAAAGAGAATTGAGCGGTTAGAGAAGAGCGGCATCATAAAGGGCTACAAGGCAGTCTTGAGCGGTGTCTCTGCCACAGGTGAATTTGAGGCATTGTTTTTGAAATTAAAGATTTCGCGTTCAATTAACAGTCAGGTCGAATCGATAAAGGATTTTGCAAGGACGTTTCCAAATTATCTTTTTGTTGCAACGCTTGATGGAGATTGGAACATGTTGGTAGTGATAAGACTTGATAACTCCGAGAAAAACCCCACATCAAAAATAATTGAAAAGTTTTCTGATCAAGTTTCCGATTACAGAATAAGTGGCCTTCAAGTAAAGGATGTCAATCTCTTGAACATGTCTCTCTTGCTTCTTACCTGATGCGGTTTTGTTCCGTGGTATCAAGTGCATTTTTTAGCTCATTTATTGTAAATGGTTTTTGAATGAATGCAGTAGAGCCAAGTCCAATGGTCTTACGAACTCGCGGATTACTTTTTTCATCTGCAGTTATCAATATGATGGAAAGATCTGGTTTTTTCTCTAATAGTTTCTTTGCAACAGTATCACCTGTCATGTTGGGCATCTGCATATCAAGCAGTATTAGTGGATTTTGTGAGTCATTGATTAATTTTGTAACAAGTTTAATGGCGTCATTTCCGTCATTTACAGTCTTGATGTGGTCATATCCAAGTTGCTCAAGATAGCTCTTGAGTCGTAACGTAACTGCTGGGCTGTCATCTATTATGACAATTGGCCTTTTTTCTTCAACAATTGTCAGCATGTGCTTTTTTGCCTCTTCTGATATTTTCATTGCCAAGTCTACCTGTCCTGACTTGAGAAAGCATCTTGCCGCGCATTGGTATGCATAGGACGAGCTAAAGTTGTCTTTTTTTGCAATCTTGAGATAGTATTTTGCAGCCATACCAAGTTCTTCCTTGTGATCCTTGCCTTGCTTTATCTTGCATTCTGAGGCAAGAATAAGATATACACCTGCCTTGAAGTTCTCCTTTTTCACTGCATCTTGGGCAAGAGACATGAACAAATTGTGTGCTGAGATACTCTGATTATTTTTCAAGTAGGTACATGCCAAGTCAAACTTTTCAAGGTCTTTATCCAACACTTTGCTAATACAGTACAAGATTATATTTTTTGAGTTGCAAAAATGGTAAAATTCTTGACTTGAGCGGTCAAAAGAGCAAATCAAACAGATATTATAAAGACAAGAGGCATGACATCTAGTGACTGAGGAAAACACTAGCACTGGTCTTGCACAACCTCCAGTTAACATTCTCTTTACACCTCTTGACATATCCAAAAAAGATGTCTGGAGCATAGATATCACCCGCATACTGAGTATGCTGATTACAATTCTAAATCAGACAGACAAGAAAGACCTCCGTGTAGCAGGAATTGCCGCCCTATCGTCTGCAATGATTCACAGAATGAAGGTGGAAAGCATATTTGCGTTACAAAAGGCAGCCATGGAGAAAAGACCCCTCAGCCAGAGAGAAAATCTCGATATCGAAATAATAAACATGCCTTACCGACACGAGTCCACGTATCCTGTCACCTTGGACGAGTTGCTTTCCGTGCTTGAGAACCTGATTGGAACTATTGCAAACCCACGTTCAAGCCGCAGACAGATGGAGTTTGAACCTCTCCAAGTACCAAACTTTGACGATTATTTCATCTCACTTGAGAAGATAATTGGCCAGTATGAGGAACTCATAATGAACAAGATAAGGCCAACTGGGTCAGGCTCCTTTAAGAACATCACATCGGGCCTTGAGCTGGTAGATGTGATCAGGTGCTTCTTTGCAATACTATTTTTGGCAAGGGATATGAAGGTCGACTTGGAGCAGACAGAAGATGATATAGTTGTCTCTTTTACAAAATAGAAATTTACAAGTGAATCAACTGTCAATAGGAATTTCCTTTAAGTATCTTCTGACCTCCTTTTTTGTATAAATGGGTAAGGTAGAAGATGACGAGGCAATTGCCAGGCTAGAGGCAGCCCTGTATTCTGCAGGAAGACCACTGACAATCGAGGAGCTGATAAAGGCATCCAGTACAGAATCAAGAACCAAGACGCTTTCCCTCATGACAGGAATTGTGAAAAAGACAAAGTCTGCCTTTAGGGCACTAGAGATAGCACCTCTGCCCGATGGCTCATACGTATTTCAGCTAAAACCCGAGTACAATACTGTTATCAGAAAGTATGCATCAAAGCCCTTGCTTCCAACTGCGACATTGAAGACATTATCATATGTTGCATACATGCAACCAATTTCATCAAAAAGATTGGTCGAGGTCAGAGGTTCCGGTGTATACTTGCATCTTAAGCTGCTTGAGCAGCTAGCATACATTGAACACCAAAATGTTGGAAGGCTCAAGATATACAACACAACAGAAAAATTCCAGAAATACTTTGGAATCCAAGGTGACAAAGATTTGCTAAAACAGAAGCTTTTCACAAAAGTCAGATCTTCAAACCAAAATTCTCCAAGCCAGCCCCCACCACAGACTGAAGATGTAGAATCAGCGACACATGCAAGCCAGTAAAGACACTAGATGTAACGTTTTGTTCTAAATGGTATAATTAGAGATATAACTCGATCCTGCACTTTAAGTTTTTTAGCTAAACTATTTTGCGTTGGATAAACTATCCAACAGTTTAAATAATTCAGATATGGGATAATGATGTTGGTAAATACAACTCAGACAGCAAAAACACAGATGGCAGTCCCAATAGTTGCAGCAGCAATCCTGTTTGCCATTTTTGGGCTTGGATATTTTATGGTGGGTTTTGACCAAGGACAATTGTTTAGCATAGTAGAAGGTAAGGGAGCCTATACAGAGATGGGCGGAACCAATGGATACTTACACGAATTTACCCACGATATGAGACACGCATCAGGCTTTCCATGCCACTAGTGTGATATAACATGAAAACACTTTCTTTCTTTTTTATTGTAATAACTGCCGGTCTTTTAGCAGGATTATTTCACGGTGTAATCAATGTCATATTTGTTGAACCATATCTTGACACAGCCATAGGAATTGAGAATCAACGCAAGTTTGATGCAGGTGAGGCACAAAACACTCCTCAATTTCAGCAGCAATTCACAGATTACAGGGTATGGCAGAAGCAGGGTTCAATAGTTGCAGGAGCAATGCTTGGAGTGGCAGAGGGCGCATTATTCGGATTGGTGTTTGCATTCTCTAGGCACATGCTTCCAGGTAACAACGATATCAAAAAAGCTCTAGTGCTTTCAGGCATAATGTGGGCTGTACTCTATTTCATTCCATTTTTGAAATATCCTGCAAATCCGCCGACCGTGGGAGATCCTAATACCATCGTCTTCCGCGCTGTAACATTTGCCGTATTTGTGGCAATATCTGGTCTTGGTGCTTTTGGATTTTCTAGACTCTACAAAAAGAGGAAGAGCAAAAAGTTTGTTGCATTCTTGGGATATGCCACATTTATGATTGTAATGTTTGTCATAATGCCACCAAATCCAGATAAAATTCAAACTCCGATGGATATAGTGAATGGATTTAGGGCAATATCGGCAGTCACAATGACTGCGTATTGGGTTGCCAATGCCATAATACTTGGGTGGCTATGGAAGAGATACAATCCTCAGGAAGAAAGTCAAAAAATTCTAAAATAAAGACATGAGCGGGTTTGCATTTAGAACAACACTCCAATTTTTCAAGGAGTCTGGACAAGCCGTAATTATACTGGCTGTTTTTGTTTTTATGCTCTCTTGGATGCTAAAAGCAAGACCGCGTAACAAGTTCCAGAATTATTCCATTATTTGCTATGATGTCTTTGGGAATGTATCAACAATTGATGGGCTAAGAATTGAATTCAAAGTACATGATGTTGCATGGAGCTTTATGAAGTACTACAAAAAATCATACCCTCTCTACAACTTTGCACTAGTTTCAGTTCTTCCAAATTCCGAGAAAAAAATGATTGTCAAATACATTTAAAATGGAGCATTTGGGGCTTGGTTAGAGAATCCGCCATCATTCTAAGAAAGAGTTTAAGGAAATCAAAAAAGAAGTAAAAAATTAATGCCTCGAATCGCACGTTTAATATTAGAGTCACTTTATCG
>JBARDK010000078.1:0-10594 GCA_049795075.1 Nitrosotalea sp.
CTGTTGATGTTGCTAAAAGTGACGTGTTTCAATTTAATGCACAGAAACATTTTCATGAAGTACTTAATGTTACAGGAAGTTCTTTTCATGTAACACTACAAACACCATCTAACGGATTGCAAATAGACAAAGATTTTCAAAACGAGGTAAGCTTTGATTGGGTCAGTCTTCAAGATGGGAGACATTTTATCAACATAACAAATACTGGTAATTCAACTTTACACGTTACTGGACAGTTACAGGCTCTTCAGAATCCACTGATCTTTATGTCGCACCTAATTGTAATATCGTCAGGAATTCTAATAGTTGGAATCAGTGCTGCCTTTTCAGTTAGAAAGCCTCGAGGCTTCTAGTCAAGCTCAGCCCTTGGATAAGAGCCAAGAATCTTTAGAAAGACCGTATTTGGTTTGATTTTTTCAAGGGCATCCTGGATATTTTTATCATTTTGATTCCCCTCAAAATCAACATAAAAGTTGTATTCCCATAACATGGCTTTTGTGGGACGAGATTCAATTTTTGTAAGATTTATCTTGTTCATGTGGAATTTTTCAAGCACACTATAGAGTGCGCCTGGAACGTGTTTTATTGAAAAAATTATGGACGTCTTATCCTTTGACGTTCTTTCTTGTTTTCTATTTGAGAGAACCAAGAATCTGGTATAATTGTTAATGTTATCTTCTATTCCTTCCTTTATGATAGGGGCTTTGTAGATTTCAGCCGCTCTTCTACTTGCTATGCATGATATGTTATCCTTTTTCAGCTCTAGGAGAATCTTGACACTTCCTGCTGTGTCATAAGTAGGTATGGCTTTAAGGTGATGATCCTGAATGAATTTTCTGCACTGACCTAGTGCTTGTGGATGCGAATAGACAGTATCGATTTTTCCAAGGTCTTGAAAACCAATGAGGCAATGCTTTATTCTGTGATAAATCTCTCCTGTAGCATTAAGCTTGGTTGTCAATAACAAGTCATTACTTTCTCCTACTATGCCTTCAAGAGAGTTTTCAACAGGCAGTACCGCATAGTCTGATTTGCCAACCTCTGTAGATTCTAAAACTTCGTGAAACGTGGAATATGGAATAGTCTCAATCAAATCTTTGAAAAAGGTCATGGCGGCAGCTTCACTATAAGCCCCATGTTCTCCTTGAAATGCTACTTTGAGCATACTCTTAGTTGGAATCGAATTTTATAAAATCGCCGTTTCCGAATTTAGTTGATAGTTTTCTCTCTTCTATATAACCACAATCAATGCATTTTACATTGCTGCCAAGCGGCACTATATTGCCAGCACATTTGTTGCATATGGAGAACAAGACTCCAAGTTCTGGTTCTCCAATTGTGGCATGAATTACGCCATTTAGCAAATTGATTACCTTGGCCATTACGATATCGCTTACTCTTACAAGAATTCTCTTCTTTGCACCTCTTGCTTGGCAAATAACTTCAAGACCAGAGTGGGTAGGCTTGCCATTTATGTACAATATGTTTATTGCAAACATGTTATTCATCAACGCCGATATGTTTCCTACTATGACATCGCCTTTTCTTGGAACTGCAGGTTTTTTGATCTCATTAATTTTGGCCACTCGGTTTGTTTTATCAAATTCTGGCGTGCCTACTACTGACGACCTTATGGAATGCCCATCATCAAATGTATTTTGACCAGTCTCAAATTCCTCAATTGTTGCAATTTTGTCTCCTGGAAGAGCTTGTTTACTAGACAATAGTGTGAATTGAGGTTTCGATGATTATAATTGTTTATGCCTAGAGATCTAAAATCTTTTACATGTAAATTGTATCTAAAGCCAATGAGGAACCTGGAGAAAACTGTCTATGCTTTCCTTTTTTAATATCTTGATCAATGCATTGGCCTGAGGAGTAGACAAGACGGGCTTATGAAAATGATTGTCAGTTGAAATTCTCGGACAAGCCACTTGTATGAAGGAATCTATTCCCTTCAAATTACGAAGCTTATCATCTGTTATCTCGGTCAGAGCAAAGAGCTGAACCTTTTTTCCTAGATTTTCTAGCTCTTTTTTGAATTTGAGAGCAGTAGTCTTTGAGAACTGACCCTCCTTTAGACCGACAATAATTCCAAATGATTCAGACTCGGCCGCCTTGTATACAGAGAGTATAGCCTTTCTCTGAAGTTTCTGAGCAAATTCGGTGACCTCCCTTATCTCATTAAAATACGGATCAAGAACATATGTTGGCCTGTTTGTCGATAATGCAATTCCAGATGCATGAAAATTGCTTTGGCCCAAGAATACATTGGCATCTACATTATATCTTGTCTCCATTACAGGATAAAACTCGCATCCGAAGACCTGTCCGTCATTTAGTTGGCCTTTCCCCTTTCCTATCATGACTTTAACTCCACCCTCCTCAAGTATGCCTTTTACTTTGTCTATCTCATGGAGGTGCTGACTATCTGTGACTAGCGACACTGTTTTCCCTTTAAACTCTTCAGCACATTTTTTTGCTATATTTTCAAATGAAATATTGTCAAATGCGTCTACTAGAACTATGCTGTCTCCAAAACTAGTGGAATTTATGGTGTGGCCTATGTGGAAGAGAATCTCTGCACCTAGGACCTTTGCTCCATTTGTATTCATGTCGCACGTTCCAAAACAACTGTCTGCAAGAACATAAGCTGGAATGCCACAGCTTTGCATTATCTTGGATGCGGTCTCTTGTATTTTTGGCAAAATTCCATCCGGTCCATTCAAAGCTACCGATACGGGTTTTCTTCTCTGAATTTCATCAAAGATCCTCTTTTCATCTATTACTATCAATCGTTATCCAAGATTATTTTTTTAATTTAAATCAAACGAATACACGCACAATATTTAATATCATAGATCTTCAAGAGCAACTAATGTCTATAGCGTTTGTATTGCTCAATGCAGAATTAGGAGCCGAAAATGAATTGCTCAACCAGGTAAAGTCTATTGAACATGTCAAGTATGTGTATGTTCTTTATGGTGCCTATGACCTAGTAGTTAAGATAGAAGCTCCAGATAGTGAGACGCTAAAAAAGACCATCTCAGGCCAGATAAGACAACTCAAAAACGTGCGTTCAACTCTTACTATGACAGTTATAGAATGAAACAAAGTATACTCCATGTTGGTTTTGACGATACAGATTCCAGAAATGGAATGTGCACGACATTTCTTGCCTACAAAATTGTAGAATATCTCAGAAAAGAAAAAGTCAAGTTTCTGGATTATCCATATCTGATTAGATTCAATCCAAATATTCCATGGAAGACTCGAGGTAATGGTGCAGTAGCACTCAAAATCCAAACCAAGACCCCCCATTTAATCAAGAAAAGCATAATCGATTTTGTAAAAAGATATTCCGCTATACAAGACGGAGCAAATCCCGGGCTTGTTTTTTACGAAAACAATGAGATTCCAAAAGAGTTTTCTGATTTTGGCAAGATGGCATTATGTACTCTTGTAAACAGAAACAAGGCAAAGGAATTTGCAATACAAAATAACATTGAGACATTCTATCTGGGAAATGGCCAGGGATTGGTAGGTGCAATAGGTGCCATCGGTTACAACTTTCGTGATTATACCTTTGAGTTGATTTCATATAGGCATAAATCAAATTTTGGAAAGAAGAGACTGATCTTCAAAGACAGTGTAAAGAAAATGCAAGAAATGACTTTTCCAAAAACATTCAACAACTATGATGATTCTAAAAATCGTACTCTCATAGCTCCTCATGGTCCCGATCCTGTCTTTTTTGGAGTACGTGGCGAAGATGTGAGGACTGTTGTTAGAGGCGCATCTCTTGTAAAATCGCCGGAAAAGTTCTCTGGATACATGGTTTTTCGTTCAAATCAGGGAACAGGTGATCATTTACAAAACGAACTAGATGTTAACAACCTTAGACCGTTTTCTTCAGGCTATATGGTTGGTCATGTAGTTGAAACACCTAAAATTAAGATGGGCGGTCACGTAATGTTTGCAATCTCAAAATCTGGTAAAAAGGCAAATTGTGCGGTCTATAAACCAACAGGCCTTACAGGTATCGCATCAAGTTTAATCAAAGGAGATCTGATAAGAATTGGTGGGGGTATAAGAAAAGCCTCGAAAACCCATGACAGGGTAATTAATGTAGAATTCATAGATGTTATCAAACTTGCAAAAAATTCGGTACTAGCGAATCCCTTCTGTACTTTGTGCATGAAACATATGAAATCAAGAGGAAAAGGACAAGGCTACAAATGTGAAAAATGTGGTAGAGCATCACAAAATAAAATACCCAAGAAAATTCCACGCAAGATAAAAGACCAACTCTATCTACCTGTTCCATCAGCTCATAGGCATCTGACAAGGCCACTGCAAAGAATTTCCAGATTCAACACAAAAATTGAATTTGATAACTCAAAGGAATGGTTTTGTAATTCTATCTAAATTTTTTGAAGGATAGCGGGGAGTAGATTTGAACTACTGACTTGCGGGTTTCTCATCCAGATTGATTATGAGCCCGCCGGGATGACTTAGCCCAAAAGTCTGGCTTCCCCACCCCGCTAAGTGAAAAGAAGTTTCAGGGTGATATATACGCTTTATCTGATTTTTAGAAATAATTAATAGGATTTCAAAGGTGTCAGATCTGTGGACAAAAGAACCAGAATTATAGGAATAGCTGCTGCAGTAACTGCTTCAATTATTATCCTTGTATCTCCTTCCAACTCGATTATAATTTCTCCACCTACTACACGCACTACTGGAACAAATGCAGTACAAATTGTTGCAACAAACTTGCAAAAACCATGGGCCATGAGTTTCGGTGATAATAAAACATTCTTTACAGAAAAAGTAGGAAAAATAAGAGTAATTGATAATGGTACACTTGTAAATGAATCAGTAGCCGATCTTCGAGTTGCAGATGTTACAGATACAGGCCTGCTTAGACACAGTCTTTACCAACTACCTGTTCAGAATGATGTCATACTTGAACAAAAAATCATATTGGATGGAGTAGGAAGAATTAGGGATGTCAGCGAAGGTCCAGATGGGTACCTATACATTCTTACATCAAACATAGATGGCATGGGTTTTCCCGACCAAAATGACGACAAACTTTTGAGGATTGTAAAATAAATTGACTGATTCATCCATCAAGAAATTTCATGAAAAGAGCAGGGAAGAGAGAATCAAGATAGTGAAATCTTTTGCCGGTCTTTCTAAAAAGGACGTTGAAATACTCAAGAGTAATGGCGGAATCTCATTTGACGAAGCAAACCATATGGTGGAAAATGTGATCGGTACCTTATCATTTCCTCTCGGCATTGCAACTAATTTCAAGATAAATGGAAAGGATTACCTTGTTCCAATGGCAATTGAAGAGTCATCAGTTATTGCTGCTGCGTCCAAGGCAGCAAAGATAGCAAGAAAATATGGTGGTTTTACCATGGAGTCAGACGAGTCATACAGCATGGGGCAAGTTCAGGTAGTGGACGTGGATGTCAAGTCGGCAATTCAAAAAGTGATGGGTGCCTCAGATAGGATACTTGAGCTTGCCAACTCAAAAAGTAAAACCTTGTCCAAGATGGGCAAGGGTGCAAAAGAGATAACATGCAAGAAACTGAAAACAAAATCTGAAACTATGTTAATAGTTGAGATACTCATTGATGCAGGAGATGCAATGGGCGCAAATGTGACCAATACGATGTGTGAAGGGATTGCTCCATTAATAGAAGAGATTACAGGTGGAAGGGCACTTCTTAGAATTTTATCAAACTATTCCACAAGGAGGCTGGTCAGAGGTAAAGCTATTTTTGATAAAGAAGAGATAGGTGGGGAACAAGTTGTTGACAATGTTATACTTGCATATGAATTTGCAGCAAATGATCCGTATAGGGCAGTCACTCATAATAAAGGAGTAATGAATGGAATTGTTGCAGTTGCAAACTCTACAGGACAGGATACCAGAGCAATCGAAGCTGCATCGCACGCTTATGCATCAAAAAGTGGCAAGTATACTTCTCTGACAAGGTGGCAAAAAAACAAACAAGGTAATCTAGTAGGTGAGATTGAAATACCCATGCCTGTTGGCATTGTAGGTGGAATAGTAAATGTACATCCTATGATTAAGATATGCACAAAGATTCTCGGTGTAAAATCAGCAAAGGAATTGGGGTGTGTCATTGGAGCGGTTGGTCTTGCTCAAAACTTTAGCGCAATAAGAGCTCTTGCCTCAGAGGGAATACAGAAAGGTCACATGAAACTTCATGCAAAAAACATAGCAATAAGCGCCGGTGTGCCAAAAAACAAGATGAATGAGGTAGTAGCAAGTATGGTAAAAGAGGGTAACGTATCAGTTACCAGAGCCAAAGAAATCCTCAAGGAACTATAGCGACTAGATATATATCCAAAAGGCTTGGTAGGACTACGTTGGCCAAGGTAAAATTTGCAGTACCAAAAGGTAGCATTGAAGAATCCACATTTAAGATATTAGAGAAATCTTGGACTAGGGTAGTTCGAAGAGACAGAACCTATCGAATAATGTTAGATGACCCAGAGATTTTAGTTAAGATGTTACGTCCGCAAGAGATTCCAAACTTGGTAAGCGACGGACTGTATGATGTTGGAATAACCGGCAGAGACTGGGTTAATGAAACAAAATCTGACGTGGAGATTCTTCTTGATTTGGAATATGGACGAATAAAACTTGTAATTGCAATCCCAGATTCTTACAATTTCAAATCTCTTGATGAAATGATACTTGCCTATGCAAAGAAGAAGAAAATTCTCAGAATTTCTTCAGAATATCTCACAACTGCCGCTAAATTTATCACACAATGTAAAAACTACAAGAAACTTTACGGCTCAAAGCAACCTCTAATTGTTACACCTTGGCTAAGATTGGGTTCTAACAAGAATGTGCAGATATTTCTCTCCTTTGGGGCAACAGAGGCAAAACCGCCAGAGGACGTAGATGCTATAATGGATGTAACCGAGACAGGCACTACACTTACACAAAATCAACTGAAAATAGTAGATACAGTAATGGAATCAACTGCTGTCTTGATCGCAAACAAGGCATCACTTAAGGACAAGGTTAAGCGTGAAAAGATCTATGACATTGTAACCATGCTGCATGGTGCAGTTGAGGGTAAGAAACACTTACACATATTCCTAAACGTAAAGGAAGAAAATATGCAAAAATTACTTGAAGAACTACCGTCTCTTAAACGTCCTACCATAAGTCCACTAAGCGAGAAGGGATGGTATGGCATAAACACCGTGATTCCAAAATCGGAATTTCACAAACTAATCCCAAAATTAAGGAAGATAGCCCAGGGCCTAGTTGTACACGAACCAAAGCAGATTCTCGCACTTGAGGAGATAAAGCGTGATGAGGAAAATTGATGAGAATCATAACTGTTCAAAATATAGATTCTATTCTAGAATCTCTGAGGTCTCAGCCTAATAGAGAACTAAAGAAGAAAGTAATCTCTATCATCTCAGATGTACAAAGAAGAAAGGATAAGGCGTTACGAGACTATGAGAGAAGATTTAACAAGGTAAACCTGAAATCATTTAGAGTAACTCAAGCTGAGATAAAAACTGCTTACAAACAGGTCTCAAAGGATCAGGTTGAAGCAATAAAACTTGCAAAGAAGAGACTTGAAAGATCTGAGAATATAATAAAAAAACAACTACAAAATGTCTCAATCTTAGCTGATGGAATTAAGATAAACAAAATCTTTTCTCCTTTAGCTAGCATAGCATGCTACATTCCAGGTGGCAAGGCACGCTACCCGAGCACCGTGATAATGTCAGTCATACCTGCCAAAGTAGCAGGAGTAAAAAAAATAGTAGCAGTATCTCCAGCAGATCAAAAAGGCAAGATTGATCCCCTTACTCTTGTAGCAGCTGATATCTGTGGCGTGAATGAGTTTTACAAAATAGGTGGGGCTCAGGCAATAGCAGCACTTGCATACGGTACACAATCAATCCCAAAAGTAGACAAGATAGTTGGTCCTGGAGGAATGTTTGTGACACTAGCAAAATCTCTTCTCAGTGATATTGTCTCAATCGATATGATTGCAGGCCCAACAGAACTTGCAATTATTGCTGATTTGTCAGCAGATCCTAATTATGTTGCAGTTGACCTGATCTCACAAGCAGAGCACAGTGTTGACACAATGTGTTGTCTGATAACAAACTCCAAATCGCTAAAGGATCAAGTGATAAAATCGCTCAAACAAAGAATTAATTTCATATCAAGATCTAGTATAGTCAAAGAGAGCCTTCAAAATAATGGATTTATTGCTATCTGTAAAACAGAGGCTCAAATGATAGACCTTGCAAATAAACTTGCTCCCGAACACTTGGAAATTATGACTAGAGACTCGCAGAAGATGGCTAAAAAAATAAATTCTGCAGGTCTTGTACTTGTGGGACGTAACACTCCGTCTTCTGCAAGTGACTACCTCTTGGGTTCAAACCATATTCTACCCACTAATGGATTTGGAAGGACAAGAGGCTCTCTTGGAATACTAGATTACTTGAAGCTGCAGACAAGAATTGAGTCATCCAAGATATCCCTTGAGAGGATCTCAAAATATATGAAGGCCTTTACTGATGCAGAAGGACTTCCAAATCACTATGAGGCAGTAAGGAGTAGATTATGAGAAAAAGTTGGTTTGAAAAAAAGATAGAAAATCTATCCAAGCTTAGCGGATACAAAAAACCAATCAAGTATTCAAATGTAATCAAGCTTGACTCTAATGAAAATTACGCAGTTGACCCTTCCTTCTTCCAAGATCTGATGAACCAAATCCAAGAAAAAATGGATGTGCGAGAATACCCACTCGGAGGAACAGATAGACTGATTGTAGCACTCTCGAACTACACAAAAATGCCAAAGGAAATGATAGGTGTTGGTAACGGCTCAGACCAAATAATTGACCTAATTCTTGGAAATCTGGCCTCAAAGGAAACCAAGATTTTGACATCTGACCCAACTTTTGGCTTTTTTGAAGAAAGATGTAAACTGTATGCCATCCCAACAACGAGGATTCAATTTAACGAAGAAATGAATCTGCGCCTTGAAGATTTTATTACCAACTCCAAGAAGGCCGATATCTTGTATCTAGACTCCCCAAACAACCCAACTGGATTTCAGTTTCAAAGAAAACAACTTGAAAAATTGATCCAGTCATTTAACGGACTTGTAATCATAGACGAGGCATATGTCGAATTTGCAGACTATTCTATTGCTAACATGACAAAAAAGATGAACAATCTAATTGTATTGAGAACACTCTCAAAATCATTTGGGCTTGCAGGACTGCGAATTGGTTATTTTGTAGCTAACAAAAAAACTGTAGACGCGTTTTCTCGAGTTATTCAATATCCATACCCGCTCAACACTATTGCAATAGAAGCAGGAATTCTGGCCTTAAAACGCTCAAAATATTTTGTAGATGTGGTAGATTTTGTGAAAAAAGAACGCACTCGCATAATTGAGAAACTCCGGGAGATGAAGGTTTTCAAGGTCTTTGATTCTGAGGCAAACTTTGTTTTATTTGCAGCAGATGGCGCAAGCCAGCGGATTCACAAGGCACTCATAGAGCAAGGCATAGTGATAAAGAATTTGGGGAAGGTAGGCAAATATGATGGATGTCTCAGGGTTACTGTTGGTACTCAAGAAATGAACTCAAGATTTCTCACTGCAATACGTGATTTGCTGAATTGACCCTAAAAAAAATGGATAATGGCATCTATGTAGATGCACAAAAAACAGACCAGATCAAAAATTTAGACGCGGTAATATTTGACTGTGATGGAGTATTAATTGACGTTTCAAATTCATATGATCTTGCAATAAAAAAAACAGTAGATTTTGTAGCAAATGAAATTGCCTCAATAAACAAACCGTCATTAGTCACAACAGAAATGATAGACAGTTTCAAAAAAACAGGCGGTTTTAATGACGAGGTCAATGTGGCATACGTCATGATACTTGCAGCTGTGGCATCAGAGAAGACCGGTAAGAATTTCTCTGATCTTGTCTTTGAGGCTGCAAAAAATGCTGACCAAACAGGAGTAAAATCAGTTGAGAGATATCTTGATTCAATAAAAATAGACTTGACTGATATCAAAACAAAACTTGTCTATCCTGCAAAAAGATTTGAAAGTACGCTTTCATCTATTTTTGATGAAATTTTTTATGGAACAGATCTATACATTCAGCTTTACAAAAGGTCTCCAAAGTTTTTCAATGGAAAGGGTCTGATTGAAAACGATGTTGTACTTGTAACAAAGAATCTCTTAGACGAACTACGTCAAAGATTTGGCAAAAAAATTTCCATTGTTACAGGTAGAGGAGTGATCTCAGCAAAACACTCTCTTAAGAAACTGTTTGATGAGTTTGACTTGAAGACTTCAAGATTCCTTGAGGATGAACCACGTGAGATGGCAAAGCCAAACCCTCAATCGCTTATATCATCAATTAAGGGAATGGGCGATTCTTGTTCAATATTTGTTGGTGATTCTATGGAGTACTTTATCATGGCACACAAGGCAGTAGAGTCTGGAAACCCAACTTTGTTTTGTGGTATATATG
>JBARDK010000079.1:0-5948 GCA_049795075.1 Nitrosotalea sp.
CTATATATACTATGAACAGAATATTGTATTATGAAGAGGTGAGAATTTTGCCTATACCTGATTAGTCAGGTACAGACATAGACTATGGTTCTAGAGAACCGTAAAGTCCGAAATAGTACGTGAAACATACTAAAGTAGGACATCCTAGTATTTTTGGTTTTTGTTTACCCTAGAAGAAGCCATTTTGATCAAATTCTCTATTTTATTACCTTCCAAATCAATCTTAATTCCAGCTCTCTCAGCTGGTGTCTCTTTTATGCTTCCATGTTCACGAATGAAATTGTAATGGATTCGATACGCATCAATTAGCTTTTGTGCTGATTCTCTATGATCCATTCCTCTCATTACCTTTTCTCGATCCCTCATAACTCCATTTAGTCTTTCTACGGTCTGATTTAGTCCCTGATGTCTTACACTAACAGATCTGATATTCTGTACTCGTTTTCCTTCCATCTCATAGTATTCTTTCCAGTAAGCTTCGTTGTAAGATGGTAAACCGTCATGGACTATTGCCAATGGTTTTGGCATCTTACTCTTAGCATCTTGGAAAACCGCCCTTGCATCTTCCACTTCTCTTCTTTGAGATACCTTTGAGCTAATCCAGAATTTTGTGGTATTATCCATCATATTCCATAACCACTGGTAGTGTCCTTTTTCATGATGCTCTTTTCTAACATGAACCATCATTTCGTCAATGTGGTAAACACCTGAAACATCTTTTGGAACTAGAGAATCTACAAAAGGTGCTACGACTTCACCAAACTTGTGAATCCAGTTTAGGACAGAGCTTGGGCTGACATCTATTCCATGAAATAGCTTGATGTGTTCCTTTACCTTTCTTAGAGAAATTCCCTTGAAATACAAATCCAAAGCTAGAGTAATTATCTTTGAATTTACCTTGTTGTAAGCAAAGCCTAGATTATCAGACCATTTATGATTACATTCCTTGCATTTGAATCTCTGAATATCGCCTGATTTGTTATGTCTGATTCCTATCTTGATTACGTTGATTGAACCGCATTTGCAACTAAGCTGATTAGATGATTCTATTTCCTTAACATCATTGTTGTTTACTATCTTACTGCGTAATTCTTTTGAGATATAGACACTCATTATGTGTTTACATTCCAAATGTCTGAAAGTGTGATCAGGACAAGAACACTTCCAACCGTTCTTGTATTCATGAACTACATCATACCATGTATCAGAGCTTTGTGATTTTACCTTGTAAGTTACTGCATTGATTCTCTTGATTTGGTCTGATTGCCCAACTATTGTTAGTGCTTTTAGTTCTCTTGTTTGGATTTGTTTCTTGTTTATGACCATTATACCAATACCTACCAATAGATATACACATAGGTATTAATAAATATTACCTAATGGTATCTAATGGTATTATGGCAATGAAGAAAATAATGGTATCACTTCCTGATGAGATGGTAAAAGTATTGGAAAAGGAACGAAAAGAAAGATTGCTTGAAACAATACCTGAAACAATTAGGGTTATTCTTAGTGAATATTTGAGGAAAAAGAATTAACCATCATGAAAACGAGTCCGATCAAAATCATCTTTAATCAAGTATCCATGTATGATAAGTTCTATCATGAATCCGATTGGTATTAGTGCAATTATCAACCAAGTTAATACTTCTACGTTATTATTTGACTTGATAGATTGTAGATTCTGTTTTTGAATATCCAAATCTGTATCTGCTTGTAATTTATCAAGATGTGGTGCTACTGTGAATAAAACTGGAGATAAATCGCTCACAGAAGCTTGGTTATTTTCGTTAATTACTACAGCGTAGAGAGAGACTTGATCATTTTGTTGTGGATCAGTCCAATTAGCATTTCTTATGGAGAATAAATTTGGATTTTCTTTATGTAATGGTATTAATGTTCCAGCTAATTGGGATAGGTACAAAAGCATTGGAACATTGTCTTTATACGAATGAAAATTATCAACGGTAGTATCTAATACAAAATAAAATTCTTTAATATTCATTTTTGAATCTATTGGTACAAAAATTGTGTAGTTGATATTATTATCAACTGAAAACACTTCTGGACTTTGAAATGTTGAATTGGCTATGAAAAATCCATTCATGATATAGTTTTTAGTGTTGGTCGTAATTACAGTAATTCCTTGATGAGTGTATACTGTTCTATTCATGGTTGTAACTGTTGTGTTACTCTGAAATGTGAAATTTCCAAGCCATTTTACATGTGCCATGTAAGGTTTAGTTTGGCTATTTTTTTCGACTAGATATTCATTATTGCCATCCCACATGGTTAGCAATACATTTGTGAAGGCTAAACCCGATGCTATAATCAATATGATTAGAAAAAGCCGTGTTTTCGGGTGTAACCTCATTCATCATATATCAAATTGATGGCTAATAAACTAGTAAACAAAAACAAGAAAAAAATACTTAGAACGTCAAATATGAAAAATCTAGTTCCAAATAGACTCTTTTTTTCTTCAATTTGAAAAACTATATCGATAGAAAAACATACTATCAATAATATTCCTACTGTGTATGTAGAATATTTTAAAAATAAAGAAGATTTTTTATACAAAAACAACCCTCATAGAAGTAAAATTTACTTCTGCAAGAGTTACAGTGTCAACAAACCCCGAAATTGCACAAAGACAATTTCGAATTGTCAAACCCCGAGTTCTGAACAGAAGTTGATATCGAGTTCTGCTAAGTTATCAAGGTTTGATACTCAATAATTCATAGTGCTAAGTTACGGGGTTTGACTCAATCTTTCTTTCCAAATATCCAATCCCATAATGTTTTCCCAGTTTCTACATTATGTTGGGTTCTTCTCGCATCTTCGGCTTTTTTCTTAGAGTTGTAAGCACTTGTTTTAGCTTTTTCAGATCTACTTTGTAAATGAAATAACTTTTTTCGTATGTATATTGCGTATCCTGAACTAATGATGCCTACGACATACCCTACATATTGAATAGAAGTACAGTCCATAATCCTATGAAGTAATTCTGTCTATTTATTGTGCTTTTTTGAAGCTAACTTGATTAAGCTTTCAATCTTATTTTGACCTAAATCTAGATTAATTCCAGCTTCTTCAGCAGGAGTCTTACCTATCGAACCGTGATTTCTTATGAAATTGTAGTGTATTCTATAAGCATCTATCAATTTCTGTGCAGATTCTCTGTTTTCCATACCTCTCATAACTACCTCTCTATCCCTGAAAATACCGTTCAGTCTTTCTATGGTCTGATTCAATCCCTTGTGCCTCACGCTTACAGAACGAATGTTTTGTACTCTTTTTCCTTCTATTGTATAGTATTCCTTCCAGTATGCCTCATTGTATGAGTGTAAACCGTCATGAACTATGGCTATGGGAATAGGTGATTTTTTCTTTGCATCTTGAAATACTGCTCTTGCATCTGCAACTTCTTTTCTTTGTGAAACCTTGCTACTAATCCAATATTTTGTAGTGTTATCACAGAGATTCCATAGCCACTGATAGTGACCTTTTTCCATTTTTTCTTTTCTCACATGAACCACCATTTCGTCAACATGGTACACGCCTGAAACGTCTTTTGGCACTAGACTATCAACATAAGGTGCCACAACCTCACCAAACTTTCTAATCCATCCTAAAACGGCTACGTTGCTAATACTAATTCCATAGAATAGTTTGATATGTTCTGCAACCTTCCTTAATGAAACTCCCTTGAAATAGAGATCTAATGCTACGGTAATTATCTTGGAATTTACCTTTGATTTTGCAAAGCCCAGATTGTCAGACCATTTTTTGTTACATTCCTTGCATTTGTAAACCTGAATGTTACCTGATTTGTTATGTCTAATTCCTATTTTGATTATACTTAATGAACCGCACTTGCAAGATAATTCGGTAGATTGAGATTCTATTTCCTTAATGTCATTATTGTTTACTATCTTATGTCGTAGTTCTTTGCTGATGTAAATTGATTTTATGTGCTTACATTCAACATGTCTGAAAGTAAAATCCGCACAGGAGCAGATCCACCCTTTTTTGTATTCATGAATCACATCATACCAAGTATCAGATGATTGTGATTTTACTTTGTAAGTTACTGCATTGATTCTTTTGATCTTTTCAGGCTGTCCTACTATTGCTAATGCTTTTAGTTCTCTTGTTTGGATTTGTTTTCTATTGATTACCATTATGGTGCCATAATGTATATGGTGCCATAATTATAAAAAGTTTATGGTGCCATAAAAATATGCACGATTAGTCGATTTTTGCATTTACTTCGTCTACAGCTTCTTCAAAATCAAGCCCTTTATTCCATTTTTTCTCTTCAACACGTCTTTTGTAAATTAAATCTTGGACTTCAGCGGTCGAAAGATTTTTCATCATTGTTTTGTTTTCCACTTTAACCACCTAATATAGTATTCGTCATACTCCTATTTATTGTGGAAGTGATATGAATATCATAATCTATAGCTTGCTTATAATGGAAGACAGGATTCAATACTCCAATCATGCTGCTTCATATAATCTGAAAAATGGTATTTTCGTATCCTTGTCAACATTTTTACAGATATGGCCAGATTTTGCTAGATCGCTTAAATTTGATATGATCTCCTTTGATTTGTCTGATTCATCTTGACTCATTTCACTGACAGGAATTCCCAAATCTCTACAAATATGATAATCCATTACAAAACTATGGGATGGATATTCAAATAACAGTTTTTGTACCACTTGTCCTGCCAAATGTTCTCCATCCAATCTATCTGCAAACATATAGTCTTTCAGTAATTTTAGAGCATATTTTTCTGAGAACTTTCTTAATCTGTAATATTCGCCTACTTGAAGTGCACCTACCTGTTTGACAAATTCCACGAGTAGATCACTTTCTACTTTTGTGGTAGCTTTTAGATCATGATCATCTAGCATCTTTTCTATAGCTTTTCTACAATCTTCAGCAAATTGCATAAAATAATCGACAGAAATTAACTCTGTAACACTTGTACCAGATTTCTTTATTTCATGAATTGTAATATCAATAGGAGATAATAATGCGTGATCTGCCAATCTGACGTCATTTCCTGATAGGCATAACACTGTTCCTGCACTGAATGAATATTCTGGTACCAAGAAAGTTATCTTATCGGAAAAGTCACGAATTACTTGTGCAAGTAAATATCCAACCTGAGGAACACCACCGTAAGTATGTATCATAACATCAAGATTTGAGTATCGCTTAGCCTTCGTACGATCGCGTCGTCTAAATTCATCATATACATCTTTAACATCACGTTGACTCATCTGGCCATGCACATCAGGATAGTATAATATCAAAAGCGGATTTTTTCTGAATTTTGCAAAGCTCATTGCTGCATCATCAAACTCTTCAACAATAGATTTCGGTTTTGACTGCTTTTCCTGCTTTTTTTCATCGACTTTTGACATTTTTAATCTCCTTTTTTGCTTTGATTATCAGGTTATCCCCCCTCACAACCTCTTCTAGTTCAATTCCTTCTTTCCAGCCTAATTTGTCAAGAATATCCTCTGATACTGTAATTACATTTTTGTAGTGTTCTTTCTCTTTATACTTGTACGCAAATCTTTTCTGCAACTTTACCATCTCAGAGAGGTATTGGGTACTGTACAATAGATAAAGTTTATGGTGCCATGAAACTTGAGAGAACGATCAAATTAACCAAAAAGGCAAGAGCAAATAGTTTACGATGAAGTTGTTCAATAAAAATTCACCCTAGATTTAATAACAGTTAATAACCATTAATGGATGGCGAGTAAATATGGTAGCAAAACATAGCGAATTCGGCAAATATCAAAAAGGGGAAGATAAGATCATTTGCACATACAACAACGTGGATGAAGCCAAAGAGGCAATAATGAAGAAGCGTAACTCAATGAAATGAAGATCTCCCTTTCCGAGGTTTTTAATAATCAAATTC
>JBARDK010000080.1:0-8496 GCA_049795075.1 Nitrosotalea sp.
CTTTACCTCAACCCCAATAATTCTAACTCTGATGCTGGGAGCTGTCGGCGTACTAATTCCAGTAATTAGCGTAGTAAGAAAAGAGAAGAACGATTCCCTTTATGGCGGGATTGCATTTGCTGCACTAGCTGCAGCAATTGCATTTGTTGTATATCAAATAATTTCAAAACATGTTACACCTGCAGCAATTTTCTCAAAGGATGTACTTGCAAATGACATGTTTGGATCTTTCTTTGCAATTGCAATGTTGATAGTCAGTATAATGACAACAGTTGGTTCGTTCAGTTACATGCGAGGAAAAGCAAATCCAGCTGTCTACTATTCCCTGATAGTATTATCGTCAATAGGAATGGTATTGATTGCATATTCAACTGATCTAGTAATGTTATTTGTTGCCTGGGAATTGATGAGTATTCCAACTTATGTTCTAGCTGGATTTAACAAAAAAGATCCATCTTCAAATGAAGCGGCTATCAAATACTTTCTATTTGGAGCCCTATCTTCAGGAATAATACTCTGGGGAATATCAATAGCATACGGTCTTACGGGTTCAACTAACATAGAACAAGTGATATCTGGCTTTTCACATCTAAGCCCAGGCATGGTACCATTGGCCATACTCGCAGTTGGAATGTTCATAGCTGGATTTGGATTCAAAATTGGCTTGGTGCCTTTCCACATGTGGCTTCCAGATACGTATGAGGGAGCGCCACCAACAATTTCTGCATTGCTTGCAGCCGGAACGAAAAAAGCTGGCTTTGCCGCTGCATTGCGTGTAATAATAATGGGTGCAGTAGCCCTTAATCTCAACTGGTCTCTTGCTCTTGCTGTAATAGCTATAGTCACTATGACTTTTGGAAACTTGGCAGCCATAAGGCAGAAAAGTATCTCAAGAATGTTTGCATACTCTACCATTGCTCATGCCGGATACATTCTAATTGGTTTGAGCATTGCTTCATTTTCTGCAATTGGTATAGCAGCTGCACTATTTCACATTCTAAATCATGCTGTTATGACAGCAGCAGCGTTTATAGCTGTAGCAGGAATAGTCACAACACTATCTATTTCTCACATTGATAAACTTCGTGGACTTGGAAAACGAATGCCGATTACTGCACTTGGACTAGTCATATCGCTTTTAGCTTTGGCGGGAGTTCCACCCCTCAATGGATTTTGGAGTAAGCTCATGTTATTTGGTGCTGCGATAAATGCTGGTTCCTCTATACCATGGGCGCCATACTTGGCTGTAGCAGGAGTACTAAACAGTGCACTATCTCTTGCATACTATGGTTGGATAATACGAAAGATGTACTTTGAAGAAGGCGAATCTGAAAAGAGAGTGAAAGAACCAAAACCCATAATAGCTGTTATGATATTTTCAATAATCTTCATGGTTGGAGTTGGAGTGTATCCAGGTCCATTTATTGAATTTGCAAAATCAGCTGTTCCAGTTATCGCAAATCTTCCTACTATACATTAAGCATAGTAAGATCTAGTAGACTCTCAAGTCTTCTTCTTGCTGGACCATCATCTATTTTCCTAAGTGCTATCTTAGCTTTCTTTGAATAGTTGTTTAGCAACATGTCCATATGATCAAAAACATTACGTGGATCTGAGCTTTTCTTAATCAGAGTATTGAATAGCTTATCCTCATTATTCCAATCCTGTAAATCATCACGAATCTGGTAGGCAATTCCCATGTTCTTGCCATATTCAGCAAATGCCATGACCTGTTCCTCATTGCCGCCTCCTAGGATGGCACCAATCTTTGTTGCTGCTTCAAATGCGATTGCAGTCTTGTATTCAATGACTTTGAGATAGTCATCAAAAGTAATATCCTCGCTTGTCTCTAACCTCGTTTCTATCATCTCACCATCACTCATCATCATGGCAGTATTGGCAAGTTCTCTTGCTATTCGTGAGTTGTCAAGACGTGAAGATATGTTCAGAATCAGCCCAAGAACAAAATCGCCAGTCATTATACTTGTGTTATATCCATACTTGATGTGAAATGGATCCTTCCGCCTCCTTAGAATCTCATTATCGATTATATCGTCGTGAATTACAGATTCGGTGTGTAATAGTTCAACTGCACAGGCAGCGATGAAAGCATGTTCGTTACATTTGCCAACGCTTTCAGCAGCCAAGACAAGAATGATTGGTCTTATTCTTTTTCCTCCCTCAAGTGCATATTGCAGAGGTTCAAAAAATTCCGAAGCGGAATAAAGTTCTAGTTCTTTTTTAAGTGCTTGATTTATTGAATCAATATAGTTTTTGTAGTCTTTGATTAACGGATTGATCTCAAAGTTTTTTCTATCCAAAAAATTGCACTAGCGTGCGTAGGAAATTGTAAGAATATTAATGCTTTTGTAGGTGCTCCAGCCGGGATTTTCATCAAATAGAATTTGAACCCGGGTCGGAGGATTGAAAGTCCTCCATGCTTGACCGGTCTACACCACTGGAGCCTGACCTGCATCCTGTTTCTTATCCATAAAATCCTTTTGGAGTCATCAAAAGATTTTTTTAGTACTAAATTTTGATAAATCGCATGAGTATCCTCATTCAAAGAATTGATAAAGTCATTGAAGAACAAAGTCTCCTAAAACACAAATTCTATGTAATGTGGAATGAGGGAAAATTATCACTTGAATCCCTTAGTGGTTATTCCAAAGAATACTTTCAGTTAGTAAAATCTGTTCCTTCCTTTGTTGGAGCAATAATGAAAAATAGCCCATCTGACCTACGAGGAAAAATATCAGTAAACCAAAATGAAGAATATGAGCATATTGAACCTTGGACAAAATTTGCAGGTTCCTTAGGAGTCTCACATGACGAAATGCAAAATTACACGGGTCTTGATAAGACAAGGCAAGCGATATCTAACCTATCTACATTGATGACTTCCTTTGAAGAAGGTGCAGCAGCGATGTATGCACTAGAACAAGAAATTCCAAAGATTAGCCTCTCAAAGATTGACGGTCTGAG
The DNA here is from genome assembly GCA_049795075.1 of Nitrosotalea sp. GTDB lineage: Archaea > Thermoproteota > Nitrososphaeria > Nitrososphaerales > Nitrosopumilaceae > Nitrosotalea. The sequence continues at coordinate 2,986 of JBARDK010000080.1, forward strand.
GAAATTCTATGATATCGCAGATGATGATGCAATTGAATATTTCAGAATTCATACCGAGGCTGATATTAGGCACGCGGCACTCTGGAGAAAAGTCCTTGAAAAATCACCAGCATCCAAAGAAGATGATCTAGCTCAAACTGCCAGTAAGTCGATGGAAGCTCAGAATCTCTTATTGGATAGTTGCTATCAAGCATATTGCTAGCTCTATACCATTTTATATTACATACCGAATTGTTCTGTCGTTGGGCCCATAACTCAGCTTGGTAGAGTAACCGGCTCATAACCGGTGAGCCAAGGGATCGAAGCCCTTTGGGCCCATCAATTAACTCTCAATTAATTTTTGTTATGTATTCTAAAGGAAAATTCGTTTTAATGATCTACTTGTAACACTTGTTTAAACCATGAAACCAATTTTAAAATAATCAGTTAACTATCTTGATTTGGCTGCAATGAGGAATCAGAGTTATGGCTGAAATGAATGATGTAAAGGCATTTGTCTGAGCTGCCAAAAATCTAAAAAGGGATCTGATAAATTTGACACAAAGAACACCGACATGAAACGGTACAGAGTATATATAAAGCCCATATATAAAGAGCAGAATTGCCTCAAACAAAACCTATTGTCAGTATTGAAAATGTTGTGGCTTCTGCTTCAGTTGATCAACGCATTGATCTTAACGTTATCACACAAACTTTTCCTGATGTTGAATATCATCCTGATCAATTTCCAGGTTTGGTCTTTAGAATAAAATCTCCCAAAACTGCAACACTGATCTTTAGCTCAGGTAAAATGGTTTGCACCGGTGCAAAATCTGAAGAACAAGCAATCAAAGCAGTGCGAAGTGTAGTCCAAAAATTAAGAAAAGGAGGGATTAAGATAAAAAAAGATGCAGTAATAGTCATCCAGAACATAGTAGCTTCAATTAATCTTGGAGGAAAAATACATCTAGAACAGGCAGCAAGAAGCCTGTCTAGGAGTATGTATGAGCCAGAACAATTTCCTGGTCTGATACACAGAATGCTTGATCCCAAGACCGTTATCTTGTTATTTGCATCCGGAAAATTGGTCTGTACTGGAGCAAAGAAAGAGTCTGATGTATACCGGGCGGTACATAATCTGCATTCCCTACTTGAAGAAAAAGAACTAATGATCTATGAAAGCTAAATATGCAAGCTTTTTTGGCTTTAGATCACGTTTATTTGTTTTTTAATTCGTTCAAACGTTTGTTCATCAAGTAATTTTTCATCATGTAATATACTTGAGATTCGTATCACATCCATAACTTCATGTAATCTTACCCCTTCTGAAGCCAAAAGTTCTCTTGCACCTTCAAATCTATTTATTATTACAAACGCGTCAGTTACGATCATTTTAGCATCCTTTAGTGCCCTGATCGCATTAACTAGGGACTGTCCTGTTGTTCCTACGTCATCAACAAGTAGTACCTTTGTTCCTTGTATTATCTTTCCCTCAATCAGGCTACCTGTACCATAGTCTTTTGGTTTTTGTCTGATGTATACAAGTGGTTTCACTGTTTCTATTGCTAAAGCAGAAGCTATCACAAGTCCAGATGTTGGGACTGATGCAATACAATCAAAGCCATCAAGACCAATTTTTTCAGATATGGCGTTTTGAAGATGTTTTATCATTTTTCTAAATTGATGTGGAAAACTCGGTATTATTCGAAGATCAATATAATATGCGCTCTCCTTTCCGCTAGAAAGTTTGAAATTTCCAAACTTTATGGCAGTACTTTCCTGTAAAAATATTGCAAATTCTTTGACAAAATCCACAGCAAAATTTACCGAACTAGATTTATTTTAACTGTCCCATCGGTACTGTATGCCTGAGATTTGGCTTAGCTATGGCCCAACAGAGGTTGTATTGGACATAAAGGCTGAGAACCTTGAGAGACAAATAGGGCTAGAGGGCGCAAATTTGGGCGATTCTGATATTATCTCAAAATTACAGTTAATAGATCTTACAAAACCGACCGAGATTGTTATTTTGGAATCCACAAAAGCTGTTCAAAAAGTAATCTCTGGCCTGTTGGAAATTTGTAATCAGAAATCACTTCCCAAGCCCCGATTTCTTGTAGATAAATCAAATCTACATCTTGTCAAAAACATGTTCTCCGATCCTTCCATGTCAATTTCTGAATTTGACAATTCTCAGCTAACAGGTACAAATCTTATGTTTGTTGGTGAAATGGAATTTGATGGGTTATTTGGATATAGTACAGTATCTACAAAATTATTGCGAAGATTTGGAAAAGAACAGATGTTGGAGGCATATGAAAAGAAAACTGGAAACCTACCACATCCAGGAGAGGACTTGCCAACTATTGAGGTAGCAAAAAAATTCACAGATGGGTTTGAGATATCATCACTTGAAGTGGTTGCAAATTCATCAGGGATAGTTGATGTATCTGTAGGACACCCATCTTCCACAATGACACTCTCGAAATCTCTGTCTTCTGCAACGATAAACGACGTAGGTAAACACAGAGTATTGTTTATCAGCACTGGCAAGGAAGCAAGTAATGAAACATTGAGCAGATCACTTTCTGCATTATGGAATTGTGCAAATGCTGTAAAAGAAGAAGGTCTTGCAATACTCTTGGCTGAATGTAAAAATGGCTTGGGATCAGAAGCCCTTCTTCAATATGCAGAAGGCAGTATGAGCTTGGACCGGTTAAAGAGTCCAGCCAAGTATGTTGATGGCATGGAAAATCTTCTTTTCTTAACTGAGATTCAAAAACAATTCAAAATTGGGATTGTTTCTGTATTGCCACATTATTATACAGAAGACAAGCTTGCAATGATTCCATTTGGAGGAACCAAAGAATCAATGGAGTATGTGCTCAAAACATATGGTGCGAGACAAAAAGCTGTTATAGCATCCGATGGCTCGCGTGTTCTACTGAGGTAATATGGAAAACGGAAGAGGCGCACAAAGAAAAGCTAGAATCATAATAAACACAAACATTTTTTTTCTTTTTGAGGAAAGTGGTGATATGTCATCTAGAGGTCTTACATCTTGGCTTCTCATGCTGAGTGCCAATACAAAAAATGCCATTATGAAATATCCCATAGCGGCAAGTATTCCTATACTGACATAAGTGAGAAGTCTATGCCATTTTATTCCAAATGTTGCTCGTGCCATGTGACCCCCATCAAGCTGCCATGCTGGAAGAAGATTCAAAAAAGTAATGAGAAATCCAAACCAAGCTGCTAACAAAACTGGTGACATGACAAGTTCTTTTCCTGGTATGTGTTTGCCTGCAAGAGCAATTGTCGCATCCATGAGAATACTTGAATGAATCTCTACAAGTCCTTGTTTTGCGGAGAATTCCTGAGCAGCCGAAATTGGTATCAAAGGAGAAATGTATGCGCCATAGGTTGAAACAATTATCGCAACAATAAGGCCTGCGATGGGTCCTGATATTCCAACATCGAAGAGTATGTTTCTATTTATGATTAAACCGCGTGACATGATAAGAGCGCCAAATGTAGGAATAAATCCAAGTATTGGAATTCCTGGAATAAAATATGGCCAGCTTACCCTAAGTTTATGTTTTTTTGATGCTACAATGTGACCTAATTCATGGATGCCAAGAATTCCCATCAATGATATTGTATAAAAAATTGCTATGGAAAGGGGGTCTCCAACCTTTGCAATCGAATTTGTAGATACTGCACTATAGTATCCATCTATCATGACTGTCATGATGGTCCCAGCAAACAGTACACGGGGAATCCATGCCTTTCTAGCTGTAGGCGGTTGAAATCTTGATATTGTGATAAACGTACCGTTTGAATTTTTCTCTAGTCTTACAATGAGATTTCTCTGTTCCATATTTTGTGCAAGATCTTTGAATTTTTCTGTTACAATTGTTTCATTTATCTCAATTTCCAAAGATCTGGCAGTTTGATTTATTCCTTTTATGGTACAAAAAGCAGAAACAGTAGATATGACTTCATCTATAGTTGGCGCACTCAATCAATACTTCTATAATCTATTTACATTAATTCTTTTATTTGCTTAAAGTTAAATAATTAATAATTCAAGTATTTCTGTATGCAAGTGGCTCTCAGAGACATTGGTAACTGCGTAATTCGAAGGTGCGATCTTTCTGATATAATCCCTGTAATGGAGATCAACCTGAAAACCCTACCAGAGCACTATTCAGATTATTTCTATGAAAGCCTGCTTGCTGAGTTGCCAGAGGCATTTCTTGTGGCTGAGGCTGAAAGAAAATTAGTTGGATACATAATGTGTAAAATTGAATATGGCTTTTCAAATTTCAAAAAACTTGGGTTTGTAAAAAAAGGTCATGTTGTCTCTGTTGCAGTTTTGCCTGACCATAGACAGAAGGGAATTGGCAGGGCGCTAGTTGAAGAGGCTATAGAAGGTGTAAAACTAAAAAAATCAGACGAATTGTATCTTGAGGCAAGATGTAGTAACAATGAAGCAATAAAACTGTATGAGAAGCTTAATTTTATAATAAAACAGAGACTAAAGGCATACTACAGAGATGGCGAGGACGCTTATCTCATGACAATTGAGTTCTCATACTAGATTAAAATAAATAACTCTGCAAAAGTGTTTAGCGTTATGGCAAAACGACGTTCTGTGGGAATAATGATCTTCGTCTTATCAATAGGGGGATTCTTTGTATATGCATATTTGCTGATGCTTTCAGAATGGAGTCCAATAGTGCTTCAACTCTCAGTACTTATGGCAGTGGGAGGAATTTTGGGAGTAATATCTTGGATAGGATATAACATGGCAACATCCAAACCGTCGCCCTCTTCTTTTATAACTGATGATAAAAAATAATCATTCAGATATTACAGCATCTACTACGGCCTGGTAAAACCTTGGGCCTATTGGTCTGACAATTTTTGAACCAAGTATTTCTGATTTGACCTTTATAACTGATAAGAAATGATTAGTAACTACTTCTGAAACCTGACTTTTTTTATCTGAATGTATGTGACAATAATAATGCAACACTCCTTTTTGTTTTAATGCCTTTATGGCAACATCCAAGAATTCATCTGATCTCTCAGGAAGTAACATTAGAACTCTATCTCCACTGTCAACTAGCTGTTTTTCTATGATGTCTACAGCGTCTCCTTCTATTGACTCTACTGTACCTTTTAACTTGTTAAGAATGACATTTTCTGAACAGAGCCTTGCAGCATGTGGGTTTATGTCTATGTTGTAAACATGACATTTTTTCTTTTTTGCAGCTACTATGGAAAACATTCCTACTCCACCGAACATATTGATGATTATTTCACCATCCATTACCAAATCCGCTATTCTAAGACGTTCAGTTGAAAGTCTGGGTGAAAAGAATGTCTTTTCAACATCCACCTTGAATCTACAGCCATGTTCTTTGTATTCTGTTTCTGTATTGTCTTCTCCAGCAAGCAATTCTAGTTGACGAATTCGGTAATCTCCTTCTACTGGTGATGATTGATAAAAGATTGACTTGGCAG
>JBARDK010000081.1:0-1602 GCA_049795075.1 Nitrosotalea sp.
GGAAAGTGTTGTGGTATTTTGCCACCACAAGGCAATTCACGGGTTGTTGCACAAGAGCCTTCATGAATATTCCCCATCTTCCATCATAGGAGGCCAGACAGACAAAGTGCGACAAGATAATATCGATAGATTCCAAAATGGTGAAACAAAGTTAATGATTGCAGGACTTAGGGCTGGCAATGTTGGAATCAACCTGAGTAGGGCAAGATACGTAATATTTGCAGAGCTTGATTGGAGTCCTGCCATTCACAGACAAGCTGAAGATAGACTGCACAGAATAGGCCAGAAGAATACAGTATTTGCATACTATTTGATGGGCAATGGAACATTGGATGACCACGTAGCAAATGTGCTAGTTGACAAGAGCTATGAGATAGATGCCATCATGGATGAAAAAGAAGAGACTTTTGAAGACAAGGACAAGGCTGAATTAATTTTGGCTCAAATTCACGACAAGCTCTCAGCTAAGCGCTAGTTTTATCTCTCTTCACGTATCTCGTACTTGTCAAAAAAGTCTTGGCCCTCGCCTTGCTTTTCTACAATAAATGACTCTAGATTTTTTATAACTTCTGCCCTGCTTAGTCTTCCTTCATTTGATGTATAGTATTCCACTGATGACTCTCGAAATTTTTTGTAGTTCATTCCTTTTGCCATTGGTATTACTACAGAATTATCCATAATAAGAGGTCTTATTGTAACAACTTTTTTGCCTGCTTGATGCACTTGTCACCCTCATTTTTCCTCCCTAGTTTGAGCAAGATGTTTCCCTTGTTATACCAAGCATTTGCAAAGCCCGGATCAAGACTTGTTGCTTTATCAAATGATTCTAGTGCTTTATCGTATATTTTCAGATTGTAGAGACAGACTCCATTTAGATTCCATATTGCAGCATGTTTTGGATTGAGCATTATTGCCTTGCCAAAGGACTCTAATGCTTCATCGTATCTTCCCAAGTCAGAGAAGCATACACCCTTTAGGTTCCATGCACTCAGTGATTTTGAATCAATTCCCAGTACTTTATCATAGCATACAAGTGCCTCCTCGTATCTTTTCAAATTGGAAAAACAGTCTCCCTTCTTGAGCCATGCATTTGCATATCGTGGTAACTGCCCAGTAGCCTTGTCATAGTATACAATTGCCTCATCATACTTGCGTTTAGCAAAAAGTGCTTCAGCCTGGTCATACCATGAAACAGCATCTTCTGGGTACAGGTCGGCAAATTTTTTGTGTGATGTTACCACAACTTTGTGGTGATTTCGCAAGATTTGGTAGGCATCTGTGATTAGTTTGAATTGCTTGTCGTCTTTTTCTGACGAACTTTTATCAGGATGATGTTTGAGGGCCAATTTTCGATATGCACTTTTTATCTCTTTTAGTGATGAACCTGGTTCCACGCCCAAAATTTCATAGCATTTGGAAACATTCAACTTGTATCACCTTTCAAGAAGAGCATCACATTAACTCTAATTTGCAAAAACATCTACAAATTAGGCTTTCATAGTATAACATTATTAATTTTATCATGTATAAATGTAAAAACTCTATCTTTATGACATATTTATCAATAATCCAAACGATCATTTTAAGATCACAACATGCAAC
>JBARDK010000082.1:0-3160 GCA_049795075.1 Nitrosotalea sp.
GTCTTAGCATATCAGACTCACAAGCATTTGAAGTGACAAAAAGTCTTGTTGATCTGGGGGGCTTTATTGATATTACAAAGACAGAATTTGAATCCATGCATCCAAGGTTTGCTGTAGTTAACATGTATAGAAGAATGTGTTTGAGAGAAAATATTCATTTTAAAAAGAATTTGCTGGTTGACAACATATCGATTGTTTTAGAAAAACCATATGATGATGCAAGAACTAAATAGAACCCAATATTGAAAAGGAACAATGTCAGAAGAACAAGACTTCTGTAAACATGAGATAGTTTACTTTGGAGTTACTAACATAAACTATGAAAAACGAACGATTGGTTCTGTAGACATCTGGCGTTGTGTAAAGTGCAAGCACATCTTTTGCGAAGAAAAACAACTTGGAATTGAAAGTATTGTTGATTATGTTGGAATGCCAAAAATATCTTTAGATCAGAAATGGGCTGTTCTTCTATGTAATCTGAAAAAACACAAGGAGAAATGGAAACTTGTTAAGATTAAGAAAGATGATGAAATTCAACATGAATGCTTGGAAGATAAAGTCATCACCCTCAAAGTCAAGGACTTTAAAATAGAAGATGACAAGCACTGGAACTTTTTAATTGAAAACTCTGTAAATAAGGCCGTAGAGATATAAGGACACAGCATGAATCTTGAGGTTCATATCAAAAATGTGCGTGGCAGCCAAATGGCAGCCAAGATAACAGGTATTTTTATCGTAGACAGTCACTCCTTCAAGTTTAGTGCCATTGCATTTGGAAGGATTGGAGGCCATAATATTGGGGCTAAAATTTCAAAATCTATTCAAAAGGAATTGGTAAAACTTGGTTATGACGCGGATGAAGTAATAAATGAACTACAACAAAAGCTAGTTCATGGGGATATCTCTTTACCTGAAGGCCTCAAGAAAGAGTCCTTTGCAGACGGTTAAAATTCTGCTTCTTCCAGTGCTTTTGCACAAGCACAACTTCTTTGCTGAGGAATCAAGTCAAGAAGCATTCCAAGAAGATTCTTTGTGGTCTTGACATTTTTTGACAGTGTTTCTAAAACCTCTTTGGCAGTTACTGGTTTGTCTGCCCATACATCATAATCTGTAACGGTAGAAACTGAGGCATAACACATTTGGGCCTCTCTTGCAAGTTGGCATTCTGGAACTAGGGTCATTCCTATTATGTCAGCTCCTATGACATTCTTGTAGAACTTGGACTCTGCTCTTGTGGAGAATCTAGGTCCCTCTATGCAGACATAGGTTGCATCCTTGTGCAAGTGTAAATCCATCTTTTTTGCAGCATTGTATACAGAGGCCTGAAGTTCGGGACAAAAGGGATCAGCTACTGATATGTGTACTACTTTACCGTCTTCGAAAAAAGTATACTTTCTTGATTTTGTAAAATCAATAAACTGGGTAGGAATCACAACATCTCCTGGTTTTAATTTTTCTTGCAGACTGCCAACAGCTGACGGTGCTATTATTCGCTTAATGCCCATCTCTTTGAAGGCCCAGATATTTGCTCTAAAGTTTATCAGATGCGGGGGAATCGTATGCTTTCTTCCATGTCTGGGCATGAAAGCAACCTTCCTGTCTTTGTAAATTCCGACAGTTATCGAGTCCGAAGTCTTCCCAAATGGTGTTTCTATTGTAATTTCTTTGCTCTCACTTAGTAATCCTGGATCGTAAATTCCAGTGCCGCCAAATATCCCGATTTCAGCTTGCTCTGTCAATATTTCACCAGTGACTCGTATCGGTACTTCTTAATTACTTTAAATCCTTTCAGGTCTGTTAATTCTATGATGAAAGCAAAACCTGTAACAATTCCGCCCAACTTTTCAACCAGCTTGGCTGCAGCATTTGCTGTGCCACCAGTTGCAAGTAAATCGTCACATATGAAAACCCTCTCGCCTTTTTTAATTGCGTTACTTTGAATTTCCATTGTAGCCGTGCCGTATTCTATGTTGTATGTCAGTTTATGTGTGGGGCCTGGTAATTTTCCTTGTTTTCTTACCATTATCATGCCCTTGTTGTATTTGAGAGCCAGTGCACAGGCTAGTGGGAAACCTCTTGATTCTATACCGACAAAAACGTCTACATCTTTAGGATGAATACGTTTTGAGAATTCTTCTACTACAAGTGAAAACGCTGCTGGATCTCTTAAAAGAGGACTAATGTCCCTGAATAAGATGCCCTTTTTTGGAAAATCTGGTATCTCTGCAATTCTTTCTTTTAGATTCATAAATGCTTCACAAGCTGGTGGATGTAAAAAATATTTCTTAATTTGGAGTTTATTGAATTGTTATGGGTGTGGTTACTTTGCCAGCTATGGATTTTACTTCTACAGTATAGGCTCCATTACTGAAGGACGTTGGAACAAGCCATTCTGTACTATAGTCTCCAGTGTTTGTTGACTGGATATCTAAAGTATCAAGGGTTGAATTGCCTGCTCCAAGTATGTTAATGATCACGCCCACCTGCTGGCCTGCCCCACTTCCTGAAATCCGAACGAGCCCTCCTGTAGAATAGATTGGTGGGCTTTTATCTAATTGTACAGTCATTAGAGTTTGAGCTTGTACATCAACGTCCAAACTTTTATGATCTATGCCGCTTGTGGCATCCAACTTCCAATCGCCAGATACGCCATCATCGGGTATTCTAAAGTCAAATGCCGAAAAAATACCTGTTTTGTCTACAAATGTTTGCTCAGATTTTATCTCTTGGCCATTTGGATCTGTTAAAGCAAGCTGTATGATACAATCTGGGTTGGCATTTCCGAAAATGAGGATGTTATCTCCTGGCGAGTATGTGTCCTTCACAGTCCTAAGGGATATCTGTCCACAACCAGTCTGAAGTCCTACTGCAAATTCGTCTTCCACCTTGTCATTTCCTCTGGTTAGTACTGCTGAGTAGATACCTGGAGTATAAGATGTTAAATTAAATGAATATGTGGAAAAACCATTTGACCCTATCAAAATGGTGTCAGAAAACTTTTCTTGATCGGAAGGATCTACTATTACAAGATTTAATGTCGAAGTAGGCGGTGCTGAAATGCTGAGAACCGGTTTGTCGGTAAGTTGGTAATTTAATTTATCCAAAGTAGCCGTTAGACGTGCAACTGGGTCTACACCTACTCCTATGTAGAGGGGAACTG
>JBARDK010000083.1:0-7893 GCA_049795075.1 Nitrosotalea sp.
GATTATAGATGACTGATCCGCCTTTTTTCATAGGGGATGTAGAATCTTTGAATTTTGAGTGAATTTCCATTTTCGCCTCTTGTCCAGTTTTTCTGATTCTGGGAGCAAAGAAAAGATATTCAGCATGTGATATTGCTACATCAATTGGCTCTAAACCAAGCAAAGGTTCATCTTCTTTTAGTGATGTAACATTTGGATATGTCTTAGCTATTTCCGCCTTGAGGGAAATTGCCATGTGTGCTGACTCGTCCACAATGAAGACGTCTGCCCCTTTTATTGCCATTTGACACGCGATTGAATATCCCTCAGTACTAAGCCCATAAACAACGATCTTTGTGGCGACCAAATCACCCGAACTAGGAGTATAGGCTAAGAAAAACTTTTTCCATCCTCAAATTCTATCAGAAATGTTTGAAAATCTGGTTTGATATACTTACGCCAAAACAGTTGCTATTTTTTGGTCCAATGGCACAAAACTTAGGTAAAAATCACAAAATACTGCTCACTTCGAGGAATTATAGTCAGGTTGTTGGTCTTGCAAAACTAAAGCATGTCAATCTGCTCATAGTGGGAAAACATGGTGGTTCGGGAAGAAAAGATAAGCTCAGAGCTAGTGCAAAACGAGTTGATCATTTGACTGACATAGTATCAAAATTTTCCCCGGATTTGGTCATTAGCTTCTGTTCTCCGGAAGCCTCAAGGGTTGCATTTGGCCTAGGCATCAAACACATAGTTTTTTCTGATTCTCCACATGCAGAGGCAGTGATGAAACTTGCACTTCCGTTTGCACAAAAGCTACTTATTCCATGGGTAATACCAAAAGAAGAATTTGTAAAATATGGAATTTCAAAAAGTAACATAATTCAATACAAAGCAATTGATGCTGCAACGATAGTAAAAAATGGTTCAGATGTCAAACCTATTGTTGTCAATAGTCATAAAAAAACTATAGTCATTAGACTTGAAGAATCTTCTGCAGCATATGTTCTTGGAAAAACCAGTATTAGCAATAGTATAATTTACAAATTTAGTCAAGAGAGGAAAAAATACAATGTCATAGTCTTGGCAAGATACAAACCCCAAATAGAGAATCTTAGAAAAGAATTTGGAAATAAAGTGAGGATCATGAACAAAGTTGTCGACGGAAAATCTCTTCTTTCTGTTACTGATCTTTTCATAGGATCTGGCGGTACAATGACTGCCGAAGCTGCGTTGATGGGAATTCCAACTATATCCTATGATGCAGTACCTAATCATATTGAAAAATATCTGGTAAAAATTGGGCTAATAAAAAGAGAAACAAGTCCCAGAAATATTCTTCAAGTGGCCAGAAAAATGCTCATGGAAGGTCCAAAGAACAAAGAGAAGGCACAAAGGATATTGGATTCTATGGAAGATCCTTTTTCAAAATTAGTGTCTGTGATTAAGACTTTGTAAATATTTCTAAGCGTTTACCAATGTCTTATACAATGCGATTGCAGAGTCTTCATCTTTTTCTCCCACAATAACTGCAGAGCCTCGTTTTAGGAAGCTTACAAAGATGTCATTTGTAGATATGGAAAGACCAAGTTCTCCCTGATTTTGTATCTTGAATCCTTTTGTTGATGCCGCGTTTGTAATTTTTGGCACGTCGATCTCGAACATCTTCGTAGGAGTTATTGAAAAAGTTCTCTTACCTCTGCTACGACCACACAGCTCTTCAATTATCAGTTCTTGTTTTGGTAATTCTTCTTTTTTGCCTTTTCCGCAGACAGAGCATTCATCAACTTTCTTGAATTGCGCCGTACTGAAATCCAGATTGTCTAGATCTATGTAGAGTAGTTTATTTGTTAAAGTTGGAGATCTCCCAATCAGTATTTTAACAGCTTCGGCAACCTCAATTCCTCCCACTATAGAAAGAATCGATGGATGCACCCCCTCTGTACTACATGTTGGCATTGAATTTTCATCAAGTGATGGAAAGACACAATGATAACAAGCAGTTTGATTTGGCATGATTGTAAATACTTGTCCTGAAACACCTATAGCCGCTCCTGTCACAAACGGGATATTTTTTTTCACACATGCCTTGTTGAGCGAATATCTTGCATTTACACTATCAAGGGCATCTATCACTATGTCACATCCTTCTACAACATCTAAAGCAGTGTAATCGTTTACAGATACAGGTAGAGCTTCAATTACTACATCAGAATTCATTTTTTTCAACTTCCTTGCTGCAGCTTCTACTTTTACTTGCCCTATGTCTGATTCATCAAACATGGTCTGCCTGTGTAGATTCGATAACTCTACAACATCCCTATCTACAATTCTTATTGTACCAATACCCATGGCTACCAACCTACTTACTATAGGATTACCAAGCCCGCCTACTCCTACAACACATGCTTTGGCATTCCTAAGCTTTAGTTGTCCTTCATAACCTATCTCTTCAAGCATAACTTGTCTAGAATATCGTTCAAGTTCCTTACTAGATAGTTCAGAACCACCAGCTACTGCCGGGAGTATGTAGATCTCGTCACCATCCTTTAGTGTAGTTTCCATCCCTCCTGAAAATCGCATGTTTTTTCCGTTTACGTATATGTTGATTAGAGAACGAGGAGTACCGTCAGGATTTAGAACCCTTCGTTTGAACTCATCTCCGAATTGTTCTGAGATCTTGTTGAATGCCTCATTTAGAGTAGTAGCCAAGATATCGACCTTTTTTTCCCCTCCTCCCTTGTTTAGTACAGACGGTATAGTGAATTTTATGCTAGCCATGTAATCTCACCAATGCAGCAATCTTAGCTATATCAGCTTGCATGGTCTGAGGCTTTGGGAGTACTTCCATCATTACTTCAGTAGTTTTCAAACCATTTCCTGTTACATAACATATAACGGAGTCATTCTTGTCAATTTTTCCTGCCTCTATCATCTTTTTGAGAACCGCGACTGACACACCTCCAGCAGGTTCTGTAAAGATTCCTTCGGTTCTTGCAAGCAATAGAATAGCATCCAGAATCTCCCTGTTCGATGACTCTTCTGCATAACCATTGTATTGTTTTAATCGTTTGAGTACATATTGGCCATCACCTGGATCTCCAATTGCAAGGCTCTTTGCAATTGTATCTGGATTCTCTACTGGTGTAATCTCAGTTTTATTTTTCTTAAAGGCATCCACCACTGGAGCACAACCATGGGGTTGGGCTGCAATCATATGCATATTAGATACTTTGTTTACAAGGGATAATCCTTCAAGTTCCTCAAATCCCTTGCAGATAGCATTTAACATGGCTCCACTTCCTACAGGCACGATAAGATGATCAGGTACTTGCCAATCAAGTTGTTCTGCAACTTCAAAGGCTAGAGTTTTTGATCCTTCGACATAGTATGAACGCAAGTTAATATTTACTATTCCTATTCCCTTACTGTCTCCTATCTGGGCCGCAATCCTGTTTGCGTCATCGTATGTACCATCAACTGCAATGAAATTCGCTCCATAGGAAAGAGCTTGTGTAATTTTTGCATGCTCTATGTCACTTGGCGCAAAAATATAACATGGAAAACCACCCTTTGCAGCATGAGCCGCAGTAGCTGATGCAAGATTTCCAGTTGATGCACACCCTACTGCAGAAAGACCAAATTCTTTTGCTTTTGAAACTGCAACACCGGCTGGTCTATCTTTGAATGAAAAAGTAGGATTTACAGAATCATTTTTTATGTACAAATTATTAAGACCGAGTTGCTCACCTAGTTTGTCTGCTTTAATGAGAGGAGTGAGTCCTGCACCAATACTTACAATGTTTGATTTTGATTCAATTGGCAACAGCTCATGGTAGCGCCAGTAAGTATGTTCACGATTTGCAAAGGTATTCTTGGTCACTTTAGGAAAATCATAGCGCACATCAAGAGGGCCAAAGCACTCTTCGCAGATGTACCTAAATGTAGGAGTATACTCTTTCTTACATTCTCTACATTGCAGCGATTTTATCTTTGCCAAGACAATTATGACTTTATAAAATGGTACATAAAAAATCCTAATATTAATTTAAGTAATACTTAATTTTAATGACTATATAATTCAGTAAAAATTAACATGAATTCACGATTTAATATAAAAAAGGTGAGTCCAAACTTGATTTGAAATATCAAAAATTATTGTAAATTAGATATTTTATGAATTTTTTACAATTAGAAGAAATATTAATGATACCAAAGAAATGTTAAATGAAAATTGAAAAAACCTAAGAGTGGAAAAAAGAGTGCGACTAGTGCCATAATTACAGTAATCGTAATAATAGCTATTTCAGCATCTGCCATCTATTTCTACAACCATCAAAAAATGTCTGAAGAGAACAATACTGCACAGTGGGTTACTTCAGGACCATTTGCAATTAACAATGGAACATACAGACTTGACGATAATGTTTTCATGGTAGTTACTGGTTTGAAACCAACTGATGCAGGCAAGATAATAGTATATGATCCTAAAGGTGGAGTTTTTACACAAGAACCATTTAATGGCACACTAAAATCTGATTTTATTTACTTTTTCAAGCCAAACACAGAAAGGATAGAAAAATTATGTACACCGCAAGATTTGGTTGGAAATTGGACAATAGATTTTTCAGGAACCTCTTACGATCCAATACATTTTGAAATCATAAATGAGTGGGTACCGAGCGGACAAGCAGAAATAAAACCTATAAGCCCTTGCTAGATTACTTTTCCAACTGATTGTGGAAACAGACCCTATCTCCAGTATGGCAGGCAGGACCTGATGGCTCAACTAGATATATTATTGCATCAGAATCACAATCAACCAAAATTTCTTTTACTTTTTGTACATTTCCAGATTCTTCTCCTTTCATCCATAGTTTATTTCTAGATCTGCTCCAAAACCAAGAATTTCCAGTTTTTTGAGTTAACTCAAGAGATTCTTTGTTTGTATAAGCCAAGGTCAAGACTTCTTTTGTGTTAACATCTTGGACTATAACAGGAATGAGTCCATCTCCTTTTGCAAAGTCAATATTTGAAATTTTCATTTTCATGGTTATTCACTCATCTCATTTCTCCTATTCTTACAGGAACGCCATTTTCTTTAAGGTATTCTTTTACCCTATCTACAGAATGTGTTTTGTAGTGAAATATTGAAGCTGCAAGAGCAGCGTCTACGTTAGTTTGTAGGAATACATCAAGCATGTGTTTTGGCTTTCCGGCACCGCCAGAAGCAATAACAGGGATATTTACTGCATTAACTATTTCCTTGGTGAGCTGAATATCATATCCTTCCTTTGTGCCATCCATGTCTATACTGGTCAACAGTATCTCTCCAGCACCACGTCTTTCTACCTCTTTTGCCCACTCTATTGCATCAAGACCTGTAGGAGTTTTGCCTCCATAAATGTAGACTTCAAACCAGAATTTTTTAGAATCTAAAGTAAAGATGTTCATGCCCTCTTTGGTACCATAGTTATGTTTTACATCCATTGCAACAACAACACATTGTTTTCCAAAAATCTCCATTAGTTTAGTGATTAAATCTGGATTCTTTACAGCACCTGTATTAATTGCAACCTTGTCAGCGCCACTAAGAAGAATATCCCTTGCATCTTGAAGTGTCTTTACTCCGCCTCCCACTGTGAATGGGATGTCTATTACCTGTGCTACCTTCTTAACAAGACTTTTGATGGTTTCTCGTTGCTGTTCTGAAGCAGTGATATCAAGAAACACTAGCTCGTCTGCTCCTTCGTTGCTATACTTTTCTGCTAGTAGAACTGGATCTCCTGCATCTTGTATTGATTTAAAGTGCATACCCTTGACAACTCTACCGTTATCTACATCCAAACAAGGTATGACTCGCTTAGTCAGAGTCATGCTATTGCTTTAACCTCTTCAACCGTAATTTTTTCATCATATAATGCCTTACCAAGTATAACACCTGCAGCACCAACTTTCTTTACTTCTACTGTATCTTTCAGATTGGAAATTCCGCCGCTTGCTATTATTCTGGCTCCTTCTATATTGCATGCCTTTCTTAGAGAATCAAGGTCTGGACCTTTGAGAGTGCCATCTCGGTCAACGCTTGTAATGAGAAATTCTAAAAAACCTAGGTTCACAAATTCTTCAATTCCTGGTATGAGATCCACTCCAGTATTTTCCTTCCAGCCACTTACTACTATTTTTCCATTTAACTGGTCAGTTGATATCACTATTCTATCTCTCCCAAACTTTTCCGATATTCTCTGTAACATATCTCTATTTTTGAATGCAACTGTTCCAAGCACTACTTTTGGTGCAAAATCTAGCACACTTTCTATTGTCTCTTCCGTGCGCAAGCCTCCTGCGACTTCTACCGGTATTGAGATTTCACCTACGACTCTCTTTATTGTTTTTAAATTAGAACCAAGTCCTAATGTTGCATCAAGATCTACAACATGCAGCATATCTGCGCCTGCGGCTTCCCACCGCTTGGCAGTTTCTATTGGATTGTTGTTATAGACAGTTTTATTTTTTGGATCGCCTTTTACCAAACGAACTACCTTATTTTCCATAATGTCAATTGCGGGTATGACTTTCACTTTTTGCACGTCCGCAAAAAGTTTTTAATCATTTGAGCACCAATTTTGCCAGACTTTTCTGGATGAAACTGGGTTCCAAAGAGTGTCCCGTTCTCTATAACTGCAGGTACACTGATTCCATAATCAGAATCAGCTTTTACGATATCTTCATTTTTTGGTTTGACCCTGTATGAATGAACAAAGTAAACCCAAGAACCTTCCTTTACCCCTTCTAAAAGTACGCTTGGTTTCTTTATCTGCAAGTCATTCCATCCCATATGAGGAATTTTGAACTTGTTTGGAAGTATGATGACCTCTCCTTCAAGAACTCCTAATCCATTGAGTTTGCCTTCCTCACTATTCTCAAAGAACATTTCCATTCCAAGACATATTCCAAGAACTGGAATTTGGCTCTTGGCAAGATCCTGAAAGGCAACTTTTGATGTGTTAAGGCTTTTGATTGCAGGATCAAAATTTCCCACACCTGGCAATAAGAGACCTGAATATCCATTAATTTTATCTAGATTGGTTATTACATCCACTTGAGCGTCATTTTTTTCAAGAGAGGATTTTAGGCTGAATATGTTGCCTGCACCATAATCAAAAATTGCTACTTTTACCATTACATAACACCTTTTGTGCTAGGCATTCCCTTTTGCTTTTTGTCTTGACTTGCCGCATTTCTCAATGCTACCGCTAGGGCCTTGATAGCGGCTTCAATTTTGTGGTGATCATTTTCGCCATATTTGACTGATACATGCATGCATATGTTCAAGCTCTGGGCTAGAGATCTGAAAAAGTGTTCAAGATCTTCTTTTGAAATTCCCTCAATTTGATTTCGAATTATAGATAATTCAATTTTATGATATTGTCTTCTCACAAGATCAAGTGAGGCCTCTGCAAGAGCTTCATCCATTGGTATTGATGCATATCCGAATCGCGTAATTCCCGACCTATTTCCAAGTGATTCATCTATGACATTACCTAGAGCAATTGCAGTGTCTTCAACTAGGTGATGGTCTATTCCATCTTTTGAAGCTGCGTTGAGTTTGAGATCAAATGTAGCATGTTTTGCAAAAGAGATTACTAGATGATCAAGAAACGGCAGGCCTGTCTTTACAGAAATCTTGCCAGTACCATCCAAGTTAATTGATATTGATACCTCGGTCTCCTTGGTCTTTCTAACAATATTGTTTATCCTAGATCTCATGAAATCCACCTGTAGAGAAGTGGCTTATGCCCTAACTAGATTTAATGCCTTCGGAAGCAGATGGATTGATTCCAGTACCATATCGGCACCCTTTTGTTCAAAGAAATCCCTCTTGGCCTCGTGGTCTTTGCTGGTACCATATAT
>JBARDK010000084.1:0-1760 GCA_049795075.1 Nitrosotalea sp.
CCCCATCAACCGCCCAGCCAACTCCATCCACTCCATCATCAACTCCATCTACATCTACCCCATCAACCGCCCAGCCAACTCCATCCACTCCATCCGCTCAATCAAGTGAATCAGGTAAAACAGTTTCACCAAGCTCAAACTCACAGAAAACCACTGCAGCGGAGATAAGTCAAGTGGTAAACATACCTGAAGAAATTTTCAGCAAGGCAATTGCTGCAATCGAAAGTATTTTTCAGAAACTCTAGATTAATAGATGATCAATACTAACAATGTGTTCTTTTAGCTAACCTCTTCTCTTACATATGGGCATGTCACAAAAAGGGAGAAGTTCGTTTTAATTAATTGGACCCTAAGATGTTCTTTTTTGGGCTCTGCTGAACGGATTGAATGTAATTAATTTAACAAATGATTGGACATACCTTCACATTTTATGATTTTGAGTCATATGAACAGATTACTGTAGATATGAGTGCCGTAGTAGAATTAGAAGCCATAGCTAGCAAGTATGCGTCAGAGGCGATAAAGCAAGAGGAGGCAGGTGCAAACGGCATGGCAATTGCAAACTATCAAAGAGCTGTTGACGCACTCCTTAAGATGATTCAACTTTTTCCTGAAAACCCGATAAACACGGTATACAAAGACCATTGTAGCGTATACCAATCCAAGATAAACTCGCTACGCGGATACGATGAATCTGCTCCAAGATCTGATGCCGGACCAAGATCTGATGTAAAGCCAAATTCTGACATGAAATCAGGATCTACTGCAAACGTACCTGCACGTGGAGGAGAAATGGACAAGATGATACTTAAAGAAAAACCAAATGTTAGCTGGAACGAGGTAATAGGCCATGAAGATGCTAAAAGAGCACTACGCGAATCAATAGTTTATCCTACTAGAAGGCCAGACTTGTTTACTCTTGGTTGGCCAAGAGGAATTCTCTTGTATGGACCTCCGGGGTGTGGCAAAACTCTTCTTGCAGCTGCATCTGCCAGCGAGATACAAGGAGATTTCGTAAATGTAGATGCGGCATCTGTGATGAACAAATGGTTAGGAGAGGCAGAGAAGAATGTATCAAAGCTATTTACTATGGCGCGAGGCTATGCATCAAAAAACAATCCTGTTATCATGCTTATAGACGAAGTTGATTCACTTCTTGGAGACACACAAAGTGAGAACGGTGGAGAAGTGCGAGTAAAAAACCAGTTTCTCACAGAGATGGATGGCATCAACAGCAAAGGAAAGGATATTCAGATGTACGTAATGGCTGCAACCAACAAACCCTGGAATTTAGATTGGCCTTTTCTTAGACGATTTACAAAGAGAATCTACATTCCACTTCCTTCTCTTGAAGCAAGGGAGAATTTGTTTTCTCTCTATATTTCAAAAATAAAAGGCGAAAATTCGATAGATTTGAAAAAGCTTTCTGCCGCTACATCTGGATATAGTGCAAGTGATATCAAAGACATCTGTCAATCCACTCAACTACAAGTAATTGATGAGTTTTTCGAAAAGATGGATTCACAGAAAAAGGACATCGCAGGTGGTTCTCAACCTAGAAGTATAACCGTAAAAGACTTTGAGGATGTTATTGCAAGACGAAAACCCAGCGTTAATGATTCAATGCTAGATAAATACAACAAATGGACTAAGGAGTTTGGGGCATTGTGAGTGTTGGTTTGTTATCATCAGACTAATGCAAACTTACGAAACACCATATTTTTCATAAATTTTTTTTATAAGAAGACTTGGAAAATCCT
>JBARDK010000085.1:0-3068 GCA_049795075.1 Nitrosotalea sp.
GAGCCATTTTGTATCTTGGTTGTGTTAACCTGAATGGTAATAGAATTATCAACTGTTGAGACTTCGACATTTCCATATTCTACAAGACTGGTATTTTCTCCACGAACTCTAATCTCGCTATCAAATACTTGAATTACTTGTATCTGTCCTACAATTACTTGGAATTGAATTTGAGTTGTTTCACCACTTTGTCTTATGTTGACAGTATAGATGCCTCCCTGTGCATCGTCACTTAGTACAAAATCATGTGAAAATACGTTATCGAGTAATGCTGTTTGACCTACTTCGTATACATTACCAATGGGATTTCTCACGATTATGGTGACGGGATTTTCATTTGTTGGCTGTTGCACCGTACCTGTGATTATCACCTTGTCACCAGGCTCATAGGATTGTTTGTTGGTACTTGCAGATATTCCCTGTGAGCTTTGAGCGTATATTGAATTCGTAGATATGAGAATTACACATAAAGCAAGAAAGACACCTACCTTTGGCCAAAGCATTGGCAGTTTTGACAGTTCCATGGTATTTAACTGTAGATTTAGGTCATCCACTTTTTCTATGTGAATTTCTCAATTGATTTTAGTTTGTCCTCAAGAGAATGATTCTTGTCTCGTCTTTCATCAATCTTGAGAATTGTCTCTACTCGAGTCACCCCCATCTCAAATATTGCATTTGCAATAACTTTGGACGCCTCAAAGATCTTGTCAATGTCATCGGATTCAATCATTGTTCCCATCGGGGTTACCTGATATCTTATTCCATCAATCTTCTTCAAACTCTTTAGGCCGTTTGCAATGTATTTGCCTAAGCTTGGTGATGACGTACCTATTGGAAGAACTCCAATCTCAGCATGAATTTTTGTCATGATGTAATGGTATTTTTTGTTCTTTAAAATAATTATGGAGTTCTATCTATAAGAAAGCATCAAGCCCTGTTTTTGGAATCATGTCTTGGTTTTCAAGAATCTTGGACATTTTTTCGCCCATCTTCTTTGCCGCGCTTACCTTTCGTTTACCTATCCAGTAGTAAGTTTCATCGGTTGTATCTTTTGCAATTAAGACTATTAATTTCCCATAATCTTTTCTACCTGTACGGCCTTTTCGCTGGACATAACGAATTGAGCTTGGCACGTTATCAAAAAAGATGACTGTATTTACTTCAGAAATATCAAGACCTTCTTCCCCAACTCTAGTAGCAATCAACACCTTGTACTCCCCATCTCTGAATTTCTGAACTGTCTCGATCTGTTTTTTCTGCTTGAGTCCAGTCTCTCCGGCTTTTCCTATTAGAAATCCAGCCGGTATGTTCATCTCGATTAGTTTTTGGTATATTACTTCAACGGAGTCTCTATAACTTGTGAATACCAAGGCTTTGCCCGAAAGACCATTCAATATTTCTTTTAACTTTGTTATCTTTGAATGTTCAATGCCTTTTTGTTGAGCTTCTTTTGCCAGACGTATAGCTTTTCCAAAGTTTAGATCATTTTCAAATAGGTCTCGTATACCGACTCCTTTTTTCTTACTAGTTCGTTCACAAAATCGCAGGAACGATGTTACTCCATGTGATTCCAATACATTCAAGGCGTGAATCAGCCTTATTGACGTAAAAAGTGGTTTGGCAGCTCTTCGATTTTGTCTTAGGACAAAATCTCTAACACGTAGAAGTTCTGATAATGATTTAGTACTGGATAGATTCAACCCCAGTCTTCTTAGTTCATCATATCGTGAGTCTATCGCTGCCTTGATACAATATTGAATTTGTTTCATCTCATATGGAAGCTCAACGCTGACCCATTGGGTATCTGTCTGTTGTACATATGGACTTACATCAGGACTTTCTTCTGTTCGCTGTGCAATGCTTGAAATCTTCAATATTTGAAGTATTTCTGTAGCTTTATCCCTTTCACTTGGCAATGTGGCAGTCATTCCCATAATTCTCACATTCATGTTTGCAAATCTTTCCGCAATACCGGTATATGCGTAATCTCCTACGGTCCTATGTGCCTCATCAAATATTATTAAAGCAAATTGTGACGGTGAAACAAGTTGTCTGTCTAGATCATTTTTGACAATTTCAGGGGTTGCACAAATTACACTGTTTATCCAGAGTTTTTTTCGTTTAGTTATTGTGTCCTCCCCAGTTATGAGAGCTATGTCATCTATGAGTATGTTTGATTTCAAGAATTCGTAATGCTGGTGCGCCAATACTCTTGTCGGTGCAAGAAATAACACTCCGCCCATTTTTTTGGAAAGAAATTCGGTTATTACTTGAAGAGCGACAGTAGTTTTACCAAGACCTGTTGGAAGTACCACTAGGCAGTTATCAGAAATGGCTTGTCTTGCCAAGTTGACTTGGTATTCCCTATATTCAATAGCAGATTTTTTAACAAGTGGATGCTCTATGTATTGTTGGTTCAAGCACCTTCAAATTGTCGGCTACGGGTAAAAATGTTCGTTCAAGCTGATTGTTACTTGTAGCTCACATCTTTGTACTCTCACAAGTCTTTGTAGATCTTATATTATGGCGAGTTACAATCCTTTTGTGAAAAAGGAATTTGAGCGCCCAACTTGGGATGAATATTTCATTCTTCAGGCAGAGCTTGCAAAATTACGATCTAATTGTATTACAAGGCAGGTCGGTGCCGTCATAGTTAGGGAGAACAGACAGATTGCTACTGGATATAATGGTACACCACCTGGAGTCAAAAATTGCTATGAAGGAGGGTGTAAACGATGCCAATTACGTGCCGAAGGAAAGATTGCCTCAGGAGAAGCATTAGACAGATGCATATGTAATCATGCAGAGGCAAATGCCATAATGCACTGCGCAATTCTGGGGGTAGGTTCTGGTACGAAAGATACTACGTTGTATACCACGTTTGTAACATGTTTAGAATGTAGCAAAATGGCCATAACCGTAGGTATTAGAAGAATTGTATGTCTTGGCTCGTACCCGGAAACAGATTATCAGCTTTTAAAAGATGCCCAGATTGAGATAGTTGTTCTAGATAAGAGCAGAATAAATTATTGGATCAAAGTATTGCTTGAAGAACCAGCAACTAACTT
>JBARDK010000086.1:0-2809 GCA_049795075.1 Nitrosotalea sp.
CTGCTATCTTGCTTATGTTATTATCCAATGCCCACAGTGACATTGACAATATTATCAGTAGACTACCTTCCTTTTTTAGGTTTGAAAGAAAGTCTGAGAACTGCAGATTTGTTGTAACAATAACCACACCAGTCAGGACCAACGCCACAGCTAGATAACCACGTGGTCTGAGTTTCTCTTTGAAAAATATCAGTGCAAAAAGAACTGTAAATATAGTCTCTGAATTAGACAAGATTGCAGTATCTGAAGCAGTTGTTTGTTCAAGTCCAATGAAAAATAAACTTGGCGCCAATACTGCACCTGATATAGTTATTGCAAGTATAAGTGGCCAATCCTTTGATTTTACCTGAAATCCTTTTACCTTGTAGGATAAAGGAACAGAAACAAGTGAAGCCAGCAAGTACACTAATGCAGCGTACATCAAAGGATTTGTATTTGCAAGTACGGGCTTGGAAGCAGTAGAGATGGACCCCACTAGGACTGCACACAGGACAGCTGACGCATATCCAATCCTGGTGGACTTGATGTTTGATTGGGCCAATATGGTTTAAGAACTCCGACGTTATCTAAACTTCTTTCTTATTTGTCAAGACAAAACTAGAAATTATTTCTCAACTCTTGTTTACTCGCACTGTTCATTTACAAACTAATAGAGTTTTGAGCAGTATCTATCATTGAATATGTTCTGCCTCTCCAAGTTACAGCCTTGTTGCTTTTTGCATTTAAGATCCCACTTGCAAACCCCCCAACAATTATGGCGCTTCCAAGAGGTGAGCACAAGGCATACCTGGCAGAAAGTCCCAGTCCCTTTGTGGCATCCATTATGCTTGCAAGATACACAAGACCTGCTGTAATCGAAGCCACTGTAAACAATATGGCAAATGACAAGGACAGGGGTTCAAAGATTGCAGAATAGGCAAGAATTGGAAACGGCATGAACAACAAAAACAGTACCGCAACAAAGATTCCAATAGCAATGCCCCTTGTTTGAATGTACAATGGGGTCATTAGTCGTTTTAGTGCATGCCATAGTGTTGACCAGTCTCTTGCCCAAACAGCCTCTACTAGATGTTCACCGCGAACCATCTTCATCTTAAACCCTGCTTCCTTTACTTTTCTACCAAGTGCACCGTCTTCAACTATCTCACTTTTTACACCTTCATGCGCCCCCACTTTTTCATATACGTCTCTTCTTATGATGAAGAAACTACCAAAAAAATAACCTGTCTTTTTTGACGAATCGTTTACACGAAGAGCGGAAAATCTTGTATGCAAAAATGTTGATAGTACAGGCAAGGTGATCTTAGTCCATATGTCAAGACAGAGCATCTTTGGAATTACAGTCAAGGCATCCAAACCATCGCTTAGAAGATGTGATACGGAAAGAGAAATGATATTTCGTGAATGAGTCGTATCTGCATCTGTGAAAAGTAACAATTCACCTGTAGCCATCTTGAAACCCTCCATGCAAGCCCAATTCTTTCCCATCCACTTCTCGGGTTTGGGTGCTGCAAGAACATACTTTATTTTTTGATTGCTCTGAGCGATCTTCTTGATTATTTCGCCTGTTTTGTCATCTGATCTGTCATCTATTACAATTATCTCATAATTTTCATAGTCTTGATCAATTAGCGAGTTTAGGCATTTGTCGATAAAACCTTCTTCATTTCTTGCAGGTAGAATAACAGAAACTTTTGGGGTACCATGTGGCTTTGGGTCAAACTTGTCTAAGAATGGAGAGTCGCGAAAGGTAATCCACATAGATCTGATTAAAAGAACCCATGTCAGGGAGACTCCTGACAGTATCGCAGCTAGCGTATAATTGAACACATCTATGGTAATATTCATCGGGGATTATCTCTCGGTTTCTTCTTTGATGCTTTGAAGAGCCTGTTCGGTTCCGCTCTGAATGTGTTTTTTGATCATACCGGTAAACATTCCAATCATACCTGAAAGTTTGATGTCCCAAACAGCATCAATCTTCGTTTTCTCTCCCTGTGGAGATATCAATACTGTTTTTGTTCCCTGAATGATTCCCTTTGTAAATTGCACGTGGATCTTTTCCTTGGGATAAATGGTAACAGTCTGCATGCATTTTGAATCCTTAAAGGCAATAGTAACTTCTCGATTTATTGTGTTACCTTCTTTTGATATGTTTCGTACCTCCTTGGTTCCTTTCCAGAATTTTGGTTCTGAATCAAGATCTGATATGATGTTCCAGACTTTATCAAGTGGTGCATTGATCTCAATTGAAGCTTGAATCTCAGCCATGTCTTGAAAGGCTCTGTCTTCCTATTTATTATATTTTATATCTCGTTTGACTCGTATGATATATCAGAAACACATTATCCCAACATCATTTTCCTCATGAGTGTGTATAAATTAAATCCAATGGGAGAAAATGTGATTAAAAAGAATTTAACATTATAACTTAGGTTTTTTCAGATTGAGAACTATTAGGTGTCACCATTTGGATCACTGAATTCATAGATTTTTCAGGGCATCCCAGCTTTAAATTCAATTTGTCTGGCATTTTTATGTCTAACAATTCTCGTAATCCTTTGCACCTGTTTCTTATTGTAACTTCTGTAACTCCAGCTGCTAAAGCGATAATTTTTTGTGTTGTATCTTCGCTGTTTATGACACAAGAAAGATACAATGCAGCTGCCGCTAGTCCCATAGGATCCTTTCCTGCTGTAATTTCCATCCTGTTTGCATCTTCTAAAATTGTAAGAGCTCGTCGTTTTACTTTTTCACTTAGACCCGCCTGGCTTGATATTCGTGACATGCATTTTATGGGATCTAATAC
>JBARDK010000087.1:0-8406 GCA_049795075.1 Nitrosotalea sp.
CTCTCGTATGATGACGGTCTTGAGCTAATGTCTTACGATAATCTTTACATGTTAGGTGCCGCAGCAGATTTGATAAGACAGAAACAATCAGGAAACACTGTAACCTTTGCTGCATCTTATTATCTAAATTACACAAATGTTTGCGCCGCAAGTTGTCAGATGTGTGCATTTTACAGAAAAGGAAACGAAAGTGATGCTTATACACTAACTCCACAGGATATCGAATCTAGAGTGGGCAAGGCAAAAGAGATGGGGGCAACTGAGGTGCATATAGTTGGGGGATTTCATCCTGATCTACCTTTAGAGTACTATGAAGAAATGTTCAGGACAATAAAAAAGAGTCATCCTGAAATGAACATAAAAGCTCTGACTGCAGCAGAGATATTCTTTTTATCAAAATTGACAAAAAATTCAATAAAAGAGGTGCTCACAAGGCTCAAGGCATCTGGGCTTGATACCATGCCAGGCGGTGGCGCAGAGCTATTTCATCCAGAAATACGAAATAAGATAGTTAGAGGCAAGTGTTCAGGGCAAGAATGGCTTGATACCATTGAACAGGCACATAATCTGGGCATCAAGAGTAACGCAACCATGCTTTTTGGTCACATCGAAAAGCCAGAACACATTATTGATCACTTGGTAAAATTAAGAGAAGTCCAGAAAAGAACCAAGGGTTTTATCACTTTGATTCCTCTTAAATTTAGTCTAGAAAATACAGAACTTGAAAAAGCAGGTCTAGTAAAGTCTGAAAGCCCATCAACATATGATCTGAGAGTTATTGCTGTTTCAAGACTGTTGTTGGCGCAACAACTTGACAACATCTCTGTTTACTGGGTGGCGCTAGGCAAGAAACTGGCGCAGGTGGCTCTCACATACGGTGGAAACGATCTGGTTGGCACTGCTTTCTCAGAAGAGATTTACCGTGCAGCTGGTAGGGGAACAAACTCTTCTATTCAGGAACTTGCAAACATGATAAAGGAAATTGGAAGAGATGCAGCACAAAGAGACACATTTTTCAATGTTTTGAAAACGTTCTAGATTTCAGCGGGCTTTTGTGTAACGGGTTTTCCAACTCCGCCTTTCTTTCTGCGCCTTAGGCCGACACTAATCAATGCTATGAAGAACCCCAGCCCTGCAACCATCTGCGAGATGTTTGTAAGGCCAATGTTTACTGCTTGGGCTTCATTGAAAGCATCTGTCTCATCGGCAGTCATGTTAGATGTACTCATGGGCATCGTACTATTGAAGTAGAACCATGATAATCCACCTGATGCTAACATTGCAACGCCAAGGAGAAGGATTCGCTTGTCCACAATATCGCAATTGGCGTATCTCCTAATTAACCATTGATTGTCAATTTTGGTTTTTTGTCTTATGCAAATCTTAGATCAAATTCTGAAATGAATCCTTTTTCTATTCCAAACTGAAACAGGCTTCGAGTGGCATGTTCTCCAAGTATGCCCATCTCAATAGTAATGTCATTTACATACATGCGCACAAATCTCTCAATGAGATCTCTTGGCTGCCCCCTGCTATACTGCATTGCATAATCAAGCGCATCTCCAATGCGGGCCATTCCGTAAACAATTGACTCTTTGAAAAATGCGTCAAACTGTTTTATTGTATCAGAACCAAAATGATTGCTCATTACGTTCACTCCAAGTGGAACCGGAAGACCGCCTGTGTTATTGCGCCACCACTCTCCTGCATCCATTATTTTTACGAGTTTGTTTTGTTCGTAAGTTATCTGGGTTTCATGTATGACAAGTCCTGCATCTACATCACCTCTTAAAACGGCATCTGGTATGTCACTAAATTTCATCTCAACATAATCAAATTTGCCAATCATTAACTGCAGCAAAAGAAATGCCGAAGTCATCTTTCCAGGAATTGCTATCTTGGAACGACGTAATTGGTCAGGAGATATCTCTTGCTTTGAAATTACTATTGGGCCATAACCCTTGCCAAAACTTCCACCGCTTCTTAGTATGGTATAGTCTCTAATGTATGCACAAGCATGTACAGAAACTGCTGTGACATCAAGCTCGTGGTTTAGGGCACGCTTGTTTAGAGTCTCGATATCTTCTACAACATGATTGACCTTAAAGTGTGGGGATGTAACCTTGCCAGTCAACATTGCATAAAACATGAAAGCGTCATCAGAATCCGGTGTATGGCCGACTGTTATTTCCATAAGTAGGATTTTTACCCCTATTATAAATATCCAAGTTGTACAAAACAGTTGGTGCAGACGCTCACTATGAGAGAATAGATCAGCTTTCACACATAGGATTGTTTTCTGCAAAAAAGGTGACACAGTAATCTTATTTGATGCAAAAAATCCGTACAATGAAAAACTCTAAAAACTCTGAAAAATTACAAATTGGTAATAAAAAGACCTACCAAAACTAGAAATCTTCAGGAACAGATTTGTTTTTCATATTTGTTTCAGAATTGATTGCATTGTATGCAGCAAAGAAGAAAAACAATAGGACTGTTTCTTTATTGAAGAAAAAAGATTGCAAAACACCAGTTCTTCCATGATCTATTGATTTATTGTATAATTCTTGTAAACGTTTAATAGCGGCTAGAAAAGGATTTAGCTAAAACATGAAATTTAAGGCAACCGAACAGATTCTCAAAATTATTGGAAACAAGAACCACATCAGAAACTTTGGTGTGATAGCTCACGTAGATCACGGCAAAACTACCATGAGTGATAGTCTTCTTGCATCAAGCGGTATTATCAGTCCATCTGTGGCAGGACAGGCACTTGCACTTGACTCGATGAAGTTAGAGCAAGACAGGCAGATGACTATCGTACAGGCAAATGTTACTTTACTCTATGAAAAAGATGATGAAGAATATGTCATCAACATGATTGATACTCCCGGTCACATTGATTTTACTGGCCGTGTGACTCGAAGTCTTAGGGCAATTGATGGTGCAGTTGTGGTGTCTGACTCTGTAGAGGGTATAATGACCCAGACAGAGACAGTAACTCGCCAAGCGCTGGAAGAGAGGGTGAGACCAGTACTTTATATCAATAAGATTGACCGTCTCATAAAGGAACTAAGATTAACGCCTGATAAGATGCAGGAATGGCTACTTGAGATTGTAACCAACTTTAACAGACTAATTGACATTTATGCAGAGCCTGAATACAAGGAAAAGTGGAAAGTAAGCATTCAAGACGGTAGCGTATCATTTGGTTCTGCCAAGGACAAGTGGGGATTTAATGCCGATGTAATGAAGAAAAAAGGAATATCGTTCAAAGACATTTTTGCTGCATATTCAGAGGGCGGAAATGTCAAGGATCTTGCAGAAAAGGCCCCGCTATATGATGCCGTTCTTGGAATGGTAGTAAAACATCATCCACCGCCTGACGTTGCACAAAGGTATAGAATTCCAAAGATTTGGAAAGGCGATCTTGAATCTGACATTGGAAAGGCATTGCTCAGTTGTGATGATAATGGTCCTGCCATAATGATGATTGTAAACATGACAGTTGACCCGGCTGCTGGCCCTGTGGCAATAGGACGATTATTTTCTGGAAAGATAAAAGACGGTGACCGAATTCATATTATTGATACAAAAAGAGAAGGAAGAATCCAGTCTGTCAACTTTTTCATGGGCAACCAGAGAGAGATGGTAGGAGAGCTTGCAGCAGGAAACATTCCAGCACTTTTAGGATTAGAACATGCAAGGGCAGGTCAGACAATATCTACAGTACCAGGCATTCACACATTTGAGGGAATCCAGTATGTGTCAGAACCAGTTGTGCAAATTGCAGTAGAGCCAAAACATCCAAAAGACTTGCCAAAACTTGTCGAGGCATTGAACAGAATTACAATTGAAGATCCCAACTTGGTCGTAAAGATAAACGAGGAAAGCGGAGAGACTGTGATTGCCGGCATGGGCGTGCTTCACCTTGAGATTGCAACTGCATTGATTGCAGATGCCAAAGTGGATATTGTCACTTCACAACCTTTGATAAATTACAGAGAGACAATTCGTGGTTCTGCAGGGCCTATCATGGCAAAATCACCTAACAGACACAACAAGATATTCATGAAAGTAGAACCGCTCGAAGAGAAGGTAGCTGAGATGATAAGAAACGGTACGCTAAATGAATACAAGGACAAGAAGGAAGTCCAGAAGATACTGAAGGAAGTTGGCTGGGACGGAGACGCTGCAAAACGTGTGATGAGATTTGATACTAGAGGAAATGTTATGGTTGATGGCACAAAAGGTGTCCAGTTTGTCCAGGAATCCACTGATTCGATACTTTCAGGATTTGATGATACCATGAAGGAAGGACCTCTTACAAGAGAACAGGTAAGGGGATGCAAGTTTACATTCCATCATTTTGTACCTCACGAGGACCCAGCCCACAGAGGCCTATCACAACTAGGACCTGCATCAAGACGTGCATGCATGGCTGCAATGTTGCTTGCTCAACCAGTACTGCTAGAGCCAACCCTTGGAATTGAGGTCAGGATTCCGCAGGAACTCATTGGTAACGTTGCAGGTGTCATATCAGGAAAGAGGGGCAAGGTTCTAAACATGGAACAAAAAGGTGTTGTAAATATTATAACTGGAGAGATGCCAGCATCTGAAACATTTGACTTGTCTGAGGTAATGCGTGGTCAGACTGCCGGAAAGGCAATGTGGAATACGCACTTTAAGGCATGGACACCAGTTCCAAACTCTATCTTGCCAACTATAGTGGCTGAGATTAGAAAGAGAAAGGGCCTAAGTCCAGAACCTCCGACAGCAGACGAGTTTGTAGACAAAGAGTAAAAATAGAACGCCCCGATTTTGTGCGTAGAAAATCCGACATTCTCGTCATAACGGAAAGTATGATTTGTTGGAAAGATCTTAAATCATAACTTTTGTTATTGCGAAGAATGGTAAAACAATTTCCAGTTAATGTAACTGCACAAATTCTTCTTTGTATCATACCATATGTATGGATTTATGCATTTTATAGAATTGAGAAACTGAGATTTGGACTTGTCATGGTCGCCATAAGTTTCACATCTAGTATAGTTCTTCAGATGATTCTACCGTTTCCTAGTGGTCTTATTGGGGCATTACTGATTTACTTCCTACTTCCAGTTCCTTTCATTTGGAAATGGTCAAATGATTGGAATAAGAAATTCGTGGGTACATTTTGACACTCAAAGGCCAAAGAAACCATTTCAACGTAAAATTCCTCAAGGGATACGGTTTCTCAATTAATGTAAAAGACTCTAAAATCATTCTCAAAAACACGTCTGACCCATTCAAAGAACCTGAAATCGAAGAATGGTACGTCAAGAATATGCCATACGAAAAAATAGTCATGAGTGGAAAGGGCTACGTATCCACGGAAGCCTTGAGCTTGTTATCTGAACATGACAGAAACTTGATTCTACTGGACACATACGGCAAGCCAATTTCATATCTAAATCCAGTAATGGAATCTTTGACAGCTACAAAATACAGGATGGGTCAGTATGATACATTCAGAGACGAATCAAAGCGAAGTTATCTAGCAAGACAGATTGTAAAGGCAAAATTGGAATCTCAGATTAATTTTCTAAAATCGACAAATAATCAAGATGTTATCGAAGGTATTACACAATTAGAATCCATGCAAAATCAGATAAACGATTCATCTCCAATTACAAATGAGATAAAAGCATCAAAAATCTATTTTCGGGAATTTGCAAAACTAATCCCAGTTAGATATGAATTTGTGGCAAGAAACCAATCACAACTTAGGGAAACCAAAAGCCACGCAACAGATGTCATAAACGCTTTATTGAATTACGGCTATACTGTTCTTGCTGGTGAGATTTCCAAATTCATAAACGGAATTGGTCTTGACGCTTACTATGGATTTTATCATAAAATCCATACTGGATTTCAGCCATTGGTTTATGATCTGATAGAGCCATTTAGATGGTTAGTTGATTACTCTGTTTACAAACTTGCGAATAGTGTTAGTAGAAATCAAACGATCAAGAAGAAAGATTATGCAAGGACTGGAGAAGGTTCGGTTGTAATGGATTACAATCTGATTAGACGCTTCTTGGAACTGTTAGAGAGAACATTTCAGATTGAAAGACGCTATGATTTTAGGCATGGAATGAAGACCTCAGACGGTTTGAAATCATGTCAAGAGAGTACAATAGCTAAGATTACGGTTCAAGATCTAGCTGATTTTTGCATCAGAAAACGACAAACTTTTGAAGTATAGGAACTAGTTCTTACATGATCAGAACATGTATACATTAGATTATGCAACAATTTCTCTAATAGTTTCTGTGTTCTCTGCATGTTTTTCGGGATTTGCCATGTTCGAATATTTCCAAACAAATAAAAATTTCAAATCTGATGCTATGTTGAAACTTTTTACTATCTTGAATGGTGAAAATGTAAAACCGCACAAAAAAATATTAGCAGACAAATGGAATGAATTAAAAAAACCTGATAAAGATGGAAAACCAACTAATGATGTGAAAGCAAGTTTTAAAGAATTTCCAACTGAAACAATGAACGTAATGGAGGCATACAATGAAGCTGGGGCTTTATACGAATTAAATCTAATAGATAGAAGGCACTTTCGAAAAGTATATGGAGGAACAATTGTAAGAACATACAATTTTTCTGAAGATCATATTGATTGGCATCATGCCAATGGAAATGAAGGATATTGTTCACATTTTGAGAAAGTTGCTACAGATTTGAAGAAAGGCGGAAAACTTGGTTGTGTATTTAAGGGAAAATTTGGGGAATATTTGGGGAATAATTGTGAAATATTTGCAAAACCCATCGTTGTGCGACCCTACAAAGATATGAGTACGTAAGAAACCTACTTTTAAGATTTAGATTTTTCTAACTGTTTTTTGAATTTTGGAATAGCTTGATCTTGATACCACAATATGTCGCTGGCAGGGCTTTTAGACATTTAACTTCTAAATATCAATTTTATTGAAATGATTTAACGATATTGGCATAGATTCATTCATAACTTTAGAATCAATACTTTCAATGTCTCAAAGTCATTTCCATTTTTGGCAGACTAATTTTATTAGAAGAGGTGTAAGTCATAAATACAAACATGATGTTAAACTCTGAAAATATTTCTAGTTTTATTGTGATTAGCAAATACAAACCTCCTCATGGAGTGTAAAGAATTGAGAGCTAGCACGCTAATCGTTGGGATACTTTTGATAATTGGCGGAGTGCTGGATTACGCTGTAACTCCACAGATCGTGAATAAAGTAAACACGCTCACAAATAATCTCAAAACAAGCATCATACCTTCAATGGATAACTCTGTGGTCAATTCTGCGCATGCATCAAGTCTTACAGAAGTAAATTCTAAAGTTACACAGCTTAGTTCTCTAGTCGGAATGGTAGAGAAGGTTTCCGAGTACAGCTCTTGGGCTACCGTAATAGCAGGAATAGGTACAGTTACTTTTGGCGTATTTGCAAAAAAATAACAGGATTCAAAAAAACGAAGCATCAAAATACAGCTCAGGGGCACTTGAGATATTAAAAATAAGACTAGCTAAGGGCGATATCACTAGGGAAGAATTCAATAAACTAAAAAATGATGTTGTGTAGTTAATAGTTTTAATCTTTTGATAAATCCTGACTAATTGTTATGGATAGGATCTTCCGATTTCTAATTTTCATTATTTTCTTATTATTTCCCATTCATGTTTGCAATCTTCACATAAAAAATAATAATGCATTCCGTCGCTCTTCTCGATTGGATCCATGTATTCACTGGTATTTTTGGACAAACATTCCAAGCATTGTTCTTTGTTCATTTCTTTTATCCAGTATCGTGTGATGACTTAAGATTTGTCATTTACTGGTTTTAATTCAGAGAGTCAAAACCTATTTCTTGTAAGACGGGGTAGTTGTCTTCTCATGACCCCCAAGACATATCTGACGAAAAAATTACCCCGTGATTCTTTATAAAATGAAAAAAATAATAGATTTTAAATCTATGGTCCGCCATAGCTGCCGCTTAAAGCTGCACCGCTATAATCTGAACTGGTATTTGCTGAACCATAACTTGCACTATTACATCCTGTCTGAAACGCATAGCAATTCGATGAATCATTGACCATATGCGCGGCGTTACTTACTCCGGTATACGTACCTGGTGATTCCCATCCCGATCCAGCTGACATCGCAATTCCTATTGCGATCACACCGCCGACAAAACCGGCAAGTATTATTCCGATTGTTTTTGTGGACATTACCTCATATGAAACGGAATTTGATTTAAATATTTAGTTTCAACTAGTCATGCCTTTGCGTCAAATCAAGTACTGCCCTTTTATAGTAAACAAAAATAGTAAACCTCACTTACGCGTGAAAACTGACGCTGTCTAGGAA
>JBARDK010000088.1:0-7012 GCA_049795075.1 Nitrosotalea sp.
CAATTTATGCAGAAGGGCAGAGAAGATATGTCGAGTCACTATCAGCTTATGCAAGACAGTTCCTTGAGATGATGAACAAGCCTGATGTTGATTCAATTGAAGGGCTATCTCCTGCAATATCAATCCAGCAAAAAACTACAAGCAAAAACCCCCGGTCCACTGTTGGAACAATAACAGAGATTTACGATTATCTCAGACTACTATATGCAAGAATTGGAACACCGCACTGTCCAAGATGCGCGCGCAAGATATCAAACCAGTCAATAGAATCAATTTGTGAATCAATTCTCAAAGAATCAGAAGGAAAGAAGATATTGATCCTGGCACCACTTGTTAGAAGAAAGAAAGGAACGTATGAAAAAATATTTGAAGATGTAAAAAAACAAGGATATTCCAGAATTCGAGTAGACGGAGAAATAATAGAAATTACAGGCGAGTTTCCAACACTTGACAAGCAAAAGTGGCATAATATAGAAATCGTTGTTGACAGACTCAAGGCAACTTGGGAGGAAAAAAGCAGGCTCTACGAATCCATCCAGACCGCACTCAAGGCAGGAAAAGGCGATGTCATGGTTGCAGATACCGAAGAAAAGGTCTATTCTCAGAACAACGCATGTCCCTTTTGTGGAATATCAATAGGTGAGCTTGAACCAAGAGGATTTTCATTCAACTCACCGTTTGGGGCATGCAAGACATGCCACGGATTAGGCGTCAAGATGGAGTTTGAGCCTGATCTGCTAATTCCTGACAAGACAAAATCCATCCTAGACGGGGCCATAGTTCCATGGTCAGGCAGGTTTTCGTCATTTAGAAGACAGACGCTGCGAGATGTCGGAAAAAAATATGACTTTGATCTAATGACGCCAATTAACAAGATGACGCAAAAGCAACTCGATATCATTCTGTATGGGAGCCAAGAAGCTGTCAAGTTTTCATATGAATCGCAATCAACTGATTCAAGATGGGAGTATACCAACACTTTTCATGGTGTAATCCCAAGCTTACAGAAAAATTTTACAGAGACAGATTCAGAGTCAAAAAGAGAGGAGCTTAGCAAGTTCATGCGAGAGACCCCATGCAACACATGCAAGGGAAGAAGACTAAAGGACGAGTCACTTGCAGTGGAGATTAATTCATTGTCCATAATGGATGTCTGTGACTTGTCAATTGATTCGTGTTATGAGTTTTTCAAAAATCTCCAGCTAAGCGAGACTGAAAAATATATTGCAAAATCAATTCTAAAAGAAGTCCTCTCAAGACTTGAATTTCTAAGAAATGTTGGCCTGAATTATCTTACACTAAATAGGGTAAGCTCTACCCTGTCTGGCGGAGAAGCACAAAGAATCAGGCTTGCAACTCAGATTGGCTCTAACCTTACAGGAGTGCTCTATGTACTTGACGAGCCAACAATTGGATTACACCAAAGAGATAACGCAAAACTTATCAAGACTCTGACAAAGCTTCGAGACCTTGGAAACACGATACTTGTCGTAGAGCATGACGAGGAAGTGATGCGAAGCTCTGACTGGATTATCGACTTGGGGCCTGGTGCAGGGGTACACGGAGGAAACGTGGTCTTTGAAGGAACAATACAAGACATTTTGAAAAATTCTGAATCTGTAACAGGACAGTATCTTAAAAATCATGATGCGATAAAATTTGAAAAAAGAGTGCATACAAAAAAAGGAGAGATTGTCGTAAAAGGCGCAGCAGAGAACAATCTCAAAAGTATCGATGTCCAGTTTCCCCTAGGTATGATGATTACAGTGACAGGCGTATCAGGCTCTGGAAAATCCACACTTGTAAATGACATTCTCTACAAGGCCCTTGCAAAAGACATCTATGGCTCCATTGACAGGCCAGGAAGACACAAGGCCATATCAGGATTGGACGAGATTGACAAGGTAATAGGAATAGACCAGTCCCCAATAGGGCGCACTCCACGCTCAAATCCTGCCACATACATTGGTGCGTTCACACCAATGAGGGAACTGTACGCAGAAACTGAGCTATCAAAAGAGCGAGGATATGCACCTGGTCAGTTTTCATTTAATGTAGCAGACGGCAGATGTTTTGCATGTGAAGGAGACGGGGTCAAAAAAATAGAGATGCAGTTTCTATCAGATGTCTATGTGGTATGCGATGAATGCAAGGGAAAAAGATACAACTCTGAAACACTTTCAGTGCACTACAAGGACAAGAACATTTCAGATGTTCTTTCAATGACAGTAGAAGAGGCATTAGAGTTTTTCAAAAATATCCCTTCAATCCAGAGAAAACTCCAGACAGTTTTTGACGTTGGTCTGGGATACATCAAGCTTGGTCAGGCCGCTACAACATTGTCTGGTGGCGAGGCCCAGCGTGTCAAACTTGCATCAGAGCTGTCAAAGCGTGATACCGGAAGAACTGTCTACATACTAGACGAGCCAACAACTGGACTGCATTTTGCAGATGTTCAAAGATTACTCGAAGTGTTAAACCGTTTGGTAAAGCTTGGAAATACTGTAATAATCATAGAACATAACATGGATGTTATCAAAAATTCAGACTGGATAATTGACTTGGGCCCAGAAGGAGGAGATGGCGGCGGTACAATTGTTGCAACTGGAACTCCCGAACAGGTTTCTCAAAACCCAAGAAGCTACACAGGGCAATACCTAAAGCGAATATTGAAAAATGGCTCTTGACATTTCATCGCTGAGCATTCCATCACACTCTGGCATCTACATCATGAAAGATGGCAAAAGCAACATACTGTACATAGGAAAGGCAAAGAACCTGAAGAACCGTGTCAGGTCTTATTTTGTCAAAAACCAGAACTACAAGACCCAGAAACTTGTTGAAAAAATAAGAGATATCGAATTTGTGCTAACTGACAATGAAGAAGAGGCGTTCTTGCTGGAATCCAACATGATCAAGCGCTACAGGCCTCCCTACAACATAGAGCTAAAAGACCAGCAGCGATACACGTACCTTAGAATTACAAACGAAGAGTTTCCGCGTCTCATGGTGGCAAGAAGGACAAGGACTGGAGAGTTTCTCGGAGGCGGACGAGTGTACGGGCCATTTACACATGGAAGCTCAAAGATGCTCTCAATTGGACTATTGAGAAAGACATTCAAGATTAGAATATGCAAGAGGCTGCCAAAAGAGGCATGTCTAGAATATCACCTTGGCAACTGCGAGGCGCCATGCCAGTTCAAGGACGCACAAAAGAAATACCCAGAGCATATCGCAGAGCTTGAATCCATTCTCAAAGGAAAACGAAAGCTGGAAGATTTTGTTGCAAAACTTGAAGCAGAGATGAAGGAGGCATCATCCAATTTACAGTATGAGCGAGCAAAGGAGATTCGCGAAACCCTCCAGAGACTACAGAATCTTCAAACCAAACAAAAGATGGAGACAGTAAGAGGTTCAGATGAGGAATATTTTGGCATCAAGATAAAAGACCATACTGCACATGTCATGAGTTTCAGGCAGACTCGCGGCGTGATAAAAGACAGGAACAGGTTTTCATTTGACTTGGTAGGAGATAACTCGTTTTCAAGTTTTCTATCGCAGTACTATTCTTCAAACCCTGTTCCAAAGTATATAGTGGCAAGCGAGATGCCAGATGAAAAAGAGATTCTCGAAGAGATATTTTCTCGCACTTCAGGTTTCAAGGTGAACATAGTTGTACCAGTCGGGGGAAAACGAAAAAAGATGATACAACTTGTAATGAAAAACATTGATCTCTTGCTCTCAAAGGGTGCAGATCCTGCCGTGGTCGAGCTTCAAGAGAAATTAAAACTAGAACACATTCCAAGAACCATAGAATGTTTTGATGTTTCAAATCATGGCACAGACTATGCAGTGGGTTCAATGTCGTGCCTTGTAGACGGCAAGCCATCAAAATCAGGATATCGAAAATTTAGAATCAAGACGGTACAGGGAAGAGATGATTTTGCAATGATAAACGAGGTGGTAAAAAGGAGGTATCTGAGATTACGACAGGAAAAATCCAGGATGCCTGACTTGATACTCATAGACGGAGGAAGGGGTCAGCTAAATGCCGCACTTGATGCACTAAAAACTACAGGAGTTAGCATACCAGTCATCTCACTTGCTAAAGAGAACGAAGAGATTTACCATCCAAACCTAAAAAGTCCTATTGTCTTGCCAAAAAATAATTCTGCGCTAAAGATTCTCCAGCATGCAAGAGATGAGGCACATAGATTTGGTGTTGCATATAACAGAGTATTAAGAAAATTTCAAAAGTAATTGTCTAGTGCGTCCTCAGTTAGAGGCTGGGCATCGTATCCCATCTTTACCAAATCTGATGCAAACTCTTCAACAAATCCATGCACGGTATAGATTTTTTCTGGCTCGCATTGTTTCACAAGCTGTACTAGTTCGTTGTAATCGCAGTGGTCACTCAGAGGTATTGAATAATCATGCTGTCGTGCAAATGCAAATCTTGGCGACTGTGCCCATCCACTAAAGCCAATTGTTATTGCGTCGTACTTTGATTTCATGTGTTGCACAAAACTATTCTTGCCGCTCATGTTTGGTGCAATCATAAGCCATGGTTTTTTATCCAAAAGTCCTGCGCTTTCTGCCTGCGTATGCCCCGGAGAATCAGGCAAGTTTACGCCAAACCTTCTATAGATATCATTTACTTTTTTTACAGAATCGTGATAGTATGGCGCCCAGTGTGAGAAAAGATACGAGAGAATCTGTGCCTTGCCAAGCTCGTACCCCAAAAGAATTACGGGTTTTCCTCTAGAGTATAAATCAGATATAATTTCATTGACGCGCTTTACTGTATCCTCCACTTGAGGAAACACGTACTCTGGCATCCCAAAGGTGCACTCTGTTATTAGCACCTTGCATTTTGGCACATTAGCACCTTTCATGAATGCGCGTTTGCGTGTGCTGATATCGCCAGTATAAAAAATTCCATCACCAAACAAGAGACCCTTTGCTCCTAGAATATGGCCTGCATCGATTAGTGAAAAATCCTCATACTCTTCAAGATAGTTCTCAATTGAATATCCCCTCAGTTTTGCAATCTCACTTGTCTGCTGTGATGTCAATACCAGCCCCCCATTTTGCCTGTGAAGGTGATCTATATGGGCATGGGACACAAAGGTGATGCCATTGTCTGCGCCTTTTTTTGGATCAAGGTGTATCTTGGCACCATTCTGTCCTGATACAAAAATACCATTAGAGGTCATCTTTACGACTTGCTTCAAATTGAGATTTCGAAGAAATGCATCTGATATAAATTGCAAGATTGATCTGGTGTTACATCTGATCTAAAGCGATTCAAACACGATCTTTTTTGATCCTAGAGAAGACGTTTATTTACGCAAAGACTAGATCAGGATATGATGATTAATCTTGCAATCCTGATTTCAGGGCGTGGCTCTAACATGGAGGCAATCTTGCGCGCAGTCAAAAAGAAAAAGATTCCAGTAAAACCTGCAGTTGTGATATCAAACAAACCTGATGCAAAGGGGTTGAAGGTTGCGCAAAAACTTGGTGTCAAGATTGCAATAGTTGACAGCACAGGACTCAATGGAGGTAACTGGGAGTATGACCAAAAACTAGTATCAGTTCTTAAAGAAAACAATGTTACTCCAAAAAATGGCCTAATCTGTCTTGCAGGATTTATGAGAATAATGAGTCCAGAATTTATCAAACATTATAGTGGAAGAATCCTTAACATACATCCTGCAATCTTGCCTGCGTTTCCAGGGTTGCATTCCCAAAGGCAGGCAATTGAACATGGCGTAAAATATTCAGGATGCACGGTACACTTTGTTGACGAGGGCGTAGATACAGGCCCCATAATTTTGCAGGCAATAGTCAAGGTAAAAGATGATGACACA
Source organism: Nitrosotalea sp. (assembly GCA_049795075.1). Classification (GTDB taxonomy): domain Archaea; phylum Thermoproteota; class Nitrososphaeria; order Nitrososphaerales; family Nitrosopumilaceae; genus Nitrosotalea. Next base: position 5,874 of record JBARDK010000088.1, read on the forward strand.
GAAGAGAGCCTCTCAAAGAGGATACTCAAGCAAGAGCACAGAATCTATCCCAAGGCAGTCAGGCTTTTTTCAGAAGGCAAGATAAAGGCAAAGGGCAGAAAGACTGTAACATCCTAAGAGTCAGGCCCGCTAAAAAAATAGACTGCCACAAGTTCTTGTGTATTTCCATGAAATTGGTGTTCAATGTTTTTTGCCACAAAGTACGACATTCCTTCTGATATTTTGTAATCTTTTCCACCTATGTTTAGAAAGCCGTCTCCTCTTACGATATAATACACCTCATCGCTGTCATGCGGAGCTTGTGTGTCTTCTTGTCCAGATGCCAGTCTGAGTATACCTGCTGCAATGTTTTTTTGATTTAGAAATGTGTGAAAATATGACTTGGATTTTGCCAGATCTTTTACGTATTTTTTTGTATCAAACTCTATCTTCAATGGTTTAGCTAACCACCTGAGACTTAATGACTCTAACGCATGCCAGACTCTTGTTTTTTTATCTTCTCTTCAAATTTTGCAATAATATGCGCAATCTTTGAATTTTTGCCATCGTCTTTTCGCAGTAAGTAATACAGCTCTTCAGTTGCCGCGTGATAGTCTACTCCAATTGTTTGTGCAAGGTATAGTGACATGTAGCTTAGCAATAATTTCCTGAGTATGACATCATGTGTTGCATGTTGCAAGTCTGATGCAAGCTCATCTAGTACGTTTGCAAGGTAAGCTTCAAGATAACTGTCCTTTGATTCTCGTTCTCGTGCTGCAAACGCCCCTCCCATTCCTCGCTCTGTCATGTGTATCTGCTCTACAGTCTCGATTAGTTCTGAATTCAATTCTGGGTCTCCTGTTAGAACCTGGGATAACAGGTCTGCTGAGTCCTGCTCTGATCTGCCAGACTTTTGTGTTAGTGAAAATATGACATGGCATGCCACACATCCTTGGTGCGGCTCGATTTCATGTTTTTTTATCTGGTCAAGTGTTTCCCGAATTACAGTCTCTGCTTCCCTCAGATTCATTATAAAATCAATGTAGTTTAAGATAATAAATTCCAAACATTAAATATGCAAAAAATTACTCAAAAGTGTTTGACAGGACAAAAGATAGACGGTATAGTAGTTGCAAATTCTGTCAAGGATTTAGTTAGGG